>JABDDD010000005.1 GCA_013287765.1 Gammaproteobacteria bacterium
AACCGCAGACCTGCCCCTTAATAGGCGCGCAATATTACGTCCAGAGACATCCAGCTAAATATAAAAAATTATTTAAAATAAGTCAGTTACGTTATTGTTTTATCCATTCCTGTCCGATAGAATACACCTCAATCCAATCATTTTAAGGCACCAATATAGATACCATCAAGGAAACTATTATGAACAAAAAAAATCCCGAGCATAAAATAAATATTCGTAACAGCACATCTGAGTTTCTTATTTTCACCCAACAAGAAGGTGAAAAAGGTATAGAGGCACGTTATGAGGAGGGAACTATTTGGCTAACTCAAAAGCTTATGGCTGAATTGTTTGGCGTTGATGTAAGAACAATAAATGAACATATTCAAAATATATTTGAGTCCCAAGAAATTGATCAAAATTCAGTTATCCGGAATTTCCGGATAACTGCAAGTGACGGAAAAAATTACAATACTCAATTTTACAATCTTGATGCCATCATATCTGTTGGCTATCGCGTCAATTCTAAGCGTGCAACGCAGTTCCGCCAATGGGCAACACAAGTACTGCATCAGTTTGCAATAAAAGGTTATGTGCTAGATAGAAAACGATTAGAGAATGGCACATTTTTGGGCGAAAATTATTTTGAACAATTATTAGCTGAAATTCGGGAAATTCGCCTTAGCGAGCGTCATTTTTATCAAAAGATCACCGATATATATGCAACTAGCGTTGACTACAATAAAGACGCACCCACTACACGTGAATTTTTTGCTAAAGTACAAAACAAGCTGCACTTCGCCATTCATGGTCATACTGCATCTGAGCTTATTCATAAACGCGCTGATAGCAATAAACAGCACATGGGCCTTACTACTTGGGAAAATAGCCCAAATGGCAAAATACTTAAGACAGATGTATCCATTGCAAAAAATTATCTATCGGCAGATGAGTTAGATTCTCTTGGCCGCATTGTTAATGCTTATTTAGAACTAGCTGAAGGTCGTGCTAAACGCAAAATGCCAATGACGATGGAAAATTGGGCTATACAGCTAGACAAGCTTCTCGAGCTAGATGCGCGCGATATATTAAAAAATGCAGGAAAAATAAGCGCAAAAATTGCTAAAGATCATGCAGAATGTGAATTTGAAAAATATCGAATTATTCAAGATCGACTTTTTGAGTCCGATTTTGACAAAGAGATTAAAGCAATTATAAAAAAGAAGGAAGATTAATTGGTCAGCAGCTTGCTGACCAATTCTGGAGTCCGTGAATCCCGAGTTGAGTATGAGTAATAGCCGTTGCACAATTACAGAGAATATAAAAATGGGCAAACTCACCGCAAAAAAAATTGAAACGGCTTCCCCTAGGGAAAAAGAATACAAATTGCATGATGGAGGAGGACTTTTTTTACGAGTACGATCCAGCGGCGTTAAAAGCTGGCTTTTCTCATTTAGTCTTCCCAATGATCACAAGCTTATCCGCATGACATTAGGCTCTGTTAAAGATGTTTCTCTAAAAGAAGCACGCGCCAAATTACCTGAACTACATGATCAAGTTTTTCAAGGGATTGATCCTCGTTATGCTAGAGCAGCAAAGCAAGCAGAAAATACGTCTGCAATCACTATGCAAATACTGTTTAATGATTGGATTGAATTTATAAAGTTGGTTGGTGTGATCACACCAAAGTGGATTAAACGCCACGAAGATCGTTGGCGATTACATCTTCGAAAAAAACTCGGCAATCTATTTGCAAAAGATGTTACGCGTGTACATCTTGCCGGCGTTCTTGATGCAATGGCACGCAAAGGAATTAAAGAAGAAACCCGCAAAGCACTAACTACATTAAATCTAATGTTAGATTATGGATTAACACGTCATTCAATCGAGAACAATCCTGCTAGAATGCTTAAACCAAAAGATTTTGCTGCAAGTGCTACTCGCCCGCGTGAACGTGCATTAACTCTTACAGAATTACGCACACTGTGGGGCGCATTAGATCAAGCAATGGAAGCGCGCAAAGGCATCGCTAAAACATCAGCACTTTCTATCATTACAGCCACAGCCATTAAACTTTTAATTCTAACCGGCGGGCGGCGCTCTGAGATCGCGGGCATGCGTTGGGATGAATTATGCTTCGAAGCAGGTACATGGACTTTGCCCTCTAACCGTACCAAGAATCGCAGACAACATGTAATTTATTTGGGTAATCTAGCATTTGCTCTTATCAAAACACTTCAACTGCTAACAGGTAACACAGCGTTTGTGTTTGATACCGGCCGACAGACTGGACACATTCATACTGACTCACTGACTACCGCACTTAATCGATTAAAAAAATCAGCGACACTTAATGAACTAAAACCATTTACCACCCACGATTTGCGTCGATCGGCTGCAACTGCGTGGGGAAAATATCTGAAAGTGGAACCGCATGTGATTGAACAAATGCTAAATCACCAACCGCTCAATAAATTAGTTGCTATTTATCAACGTGCGACTTATACAGAAGAGCAAAAAGCAGCGTGGTTAGCATGGGATGAGATGGTTGAGCATCTAATTACTGTATAGTGAATAATTAGAGAATACCTTATTTTTCTTGGCGTCCCAGGGCGGATTCGAACCGCCGACCTGCCCCTTAGGAGGGGGCTGCGCTATCCACTGTGCCACCGGGACGACTTGCAATAAAGATACTTGAAAAAATAAAAAATTCAAAGAATAAAAAATATAAATAAAGATAATAAAGATATAATCAAGATTTGTTACCGAGGGTCGGAATCGAACCGACACGGTGTTACCACCACTGGATTTTGAGTCCAGCGCGTCTACCAGTTCCGCCACCCCGGCAAGGCAAGGCGCAGTATATCAAATTGATAACAAACTTCAACTTCTAAAACATCTCTAACGGATCAACATCTAATGACCACCTAACGCGAGACTTACTTTTTATTTTTTCAATAAGAGGCATTGTGTCGGTTAAAAGTTTTTGCAGGGTTTTTCGTTCTTCTGCTTGCAATAATAACTGCATGCGATATCTCCCAGCTCTACGCGGCATAGGTGCTGGAATTGGACCTAAAATATGTAAAGAAGCGCAAGGTTGCATTAAATTTTTTACTTGATTTAAAAAATCGCTTGCATGTTGCATTTGATACGCTTCTGCGCGAAATAAAGCTAAATAAGCAAAAGGCGGTAATCCAGATTCTTTACGTTCGCACAGCAAAGAATCTGCAAATTGTTGATAGGAACCACTGAATAATTGCTGCAATAACGGATGATCTGGATGATGGGTTTGAATAAATACTTTTCCCGGTTTTTCCATACGGCCAGCACGGCCTGATACTTGCAATAATAATTGCGCCATCCGTTCTAAGCCGCGAAAATCATGGCTAAATAACCCGCCGTCCATGTCCACAATACCCACTAAAGTGACATTCGGAAAATGATGCCCTTTTGCTAGCATCTGTGTGCCAATTAATATTTGATGCTCCCCTGATTGAATTTGTGCTAATAATTTTTCAATCGATCCTTTTTGCTTAGTGTTATCACGATCAATTCGCACAATTGAGTGAGCCGGAAAATATTTGGCTAATACCATTTCTAAACGCTCAGTGCCCATCCCTAAAAAATGTAATATTTCCCGACAAGCTTCGCACTGTTTAGGTACTTTTTTTTGCGCATCGCAATGATGACAGTGCAGGCGCTCTAATTGATGATGATAAGTCATTCTTTTATCACAGCGTTTGCAGATTGCTACATAACCACAAGCATGACACATTAAAACTGGCGCAAAACCACGTCTATTTAAAAATAACATGACTTGCTCATTGCGTGCTAAATGTATAGTGATTTCTTTTAATAAAGATTGCGATAACCCTTGGTCTAACGTTTGGTTTCGTATATCAATAATATTAAATTCGGGTAAAGAGGCTTTTCCCGCACGCATCGGTAAACAGAGTTTTTGAAATTTATTAATATTAGCTTTATGTAGTGTTTCCAGTGAAGGGGTAGCTGTTCCTAAAATAATGGGAATTTTATTGAAATGCGCACGCATAATAGCAATATCACGCGCATGATAACGAAATCCTTCTTGTTGTTTAAAAGAAAGATCATGCTCTTCATCGATAATAATTAAACCTAAATTTTGACACGGCGTAAAAATAGCAGAACGTGTACCAATAATAATTTTTGCATGACCTGATTTGGCCGCAATCCAACCATTTAAACGCGCCCTTTCTGTCAGTCCTGAATGTAATAATACTAATGGCACAGAAAAACGCGCGTAAAAACGCTGAATAGTTTGCGGAGTTAAACCAATTTCTGGTACCAATACTAAAATAGATTGATTGTGATTTAAAAAAGATTGGATCACTTGCAAATAAACTTCTGTTTTTCCGCTTCCTGTGACACCTTCTAATAAAAATACTTGAAAACGATCAAGCGCCATTTGAATCGCCTCAATCGCTTGTTTCTGCGCGTTATTTAAAATCAAATTTTCTTCAGATAAATGATTTTTTAATAATCCATTTAATAACCCATTGGAGCGTTTACCTACAATTGGTTGTTTCCCTTGTCTTAATAAAGTTGGCAAAACATTCATCATGACATTGCCTATCGAGTCATGATAATAGTCAGCTGCCCAAAGACTTAATTGCAGTAAATCTGCTGATAAAATCGGTTCTTGATCTAGAATCTCTAATGCTCTTTTAAGACGCAAAAGTGGCAGAGTCGTCTCAGCCAACCCCATAAAAAAACCAATTAATTCACGACGTTGAAAAGGGACTGTGACGCGTACCCCCGGGGTCAGTGTCTTAATATCACAATCAATAGGCGGCAAATAATCAAAATATCGTCTTAAAGGAACAGGCAGCGCGATCTGTAATATGATTGATTTTTCAACAGTCATGGAATGTTTCTTAAAGCCGTTATGTTATAATGAATTATCATTTAGTGCAAAGGTACTTAAACATGATGCGCTCTAATCCAAACTTATCAAAAGATCAATTAAAGGCTGTTTTAACCCATCTTTTGGAAGAACATTTTGGTTCTGCTTTTGCAAAAATTCCGGCTGAACAAAAAGAAGCGGCCCTTGATAAATACGTTAACGAATTAACGCCAGATGGGGTTTTCCCGCGCGACGCATTAACCCCACAAAAAATGCTTGAATTAGCCACTGGTTTTACCACTCGATTAGTCTTAGAAAATAATCCGTTAACTTTTACTGCCGATGAAAAAGCATTTATAGAAGAACAAAAAAAACCAGAAAATACCAATAAACCTTTAACGCCTGAAGAACAAAAACTAGCAGATTCTATTACAAAAAAATTAGATAACCTAGGAGCTACTATTACGACGGCTCTCTTACAAAATGACATGCTTAAAATCTCCCCTTCACCCACCCCAAGTCCACAATCTTCACAATCTCCATCAACAAATGATGATGATGAAGAGGATGAAGAAGCTATTCATGGCATTAATTTTGTGGTGGATCAACATGAAAAAGAAACGATTGAAAACATGAAGACTGTTGTTTTACCTATACAAGAAAATATCTCTGAAGAAAAACCAGAGCCTTCATCTTCTGCACCGAAAAAACAAAAACCTTTAAGCGAACGTCTGGCGGGAATTGATACTGAAGAACCTAACGCAACGCCAGTGCATATTTATTTAGGTAATTTTTTTAACTCAATTGATTTTAATCCTAATCATGAAAAGAATTTATCTAAAGTCCCTTCTCAAGATCGGATGGAAAAAATTGTGCTGGCTAATCCACAGCAAGGGATTGTTACTAATTATGAAAAATTCATTCAAGACAAAGAAGGCGGGAATGTCGAAGAAAATTTAATAAAAGCAGGGGTGATATCCAGTCGATATGCGCCGACTTTAACGCCCGGGCGTTAAATATTCAACAAAATAATCTTCTCAAAACAACACCTTTCTTTAAACCTTGTGGGCACCTGCGTAATCGAGTAATATGCTCGATCTTAGAATGAATCTTAAAGGTTACCACTATGCATCGTGTACTTATTTTAGGAGCAGGAAAAATCGGCTCGTTAATTGCAGTTCTTTTAGCAAATTCAAATGATTATCAAGTTTATGTTGCAGATATTCAGGCAGACTCTCCTCATATTCAACGTATTATCAGCAAAGCCCCTAATATTCAACTCGTGCAATTAAATGCACAAGATGCGGTTGCTGTGACAGAGTTTTTAAATAAAAATCCAATGGAAACGATTTTATCTAGTTTACCTTTTTATTGTAATATTGCGATTGCATATATTGCCAAAGAATTTAATTTAAATTATTTTGATTTAACCGAAGATACTAAAACCACGAGTACCGTCTCACAATTATCGCAACATGTGACGAGTGCTTTTGTGCCGCAATGCGGTCTTGCCCCTGGTTTTATTAGTGTGGTTGCTAATCATTTAATGGAACATTTCCCAAGTTTAAACACTGTTAAAATGCGGGTAGGTGCGTTGCCGTTGAATATTAGCAATGCGTTACAATATTCTTTAACCTGGTCAACCGATGGGTTAATTAACGAATATGGTAATCTTTGTAATGGTATCGAAGATGGTGAAGAAGTTAAGCTGATGCCGCTTGATGATCTTGAAAAAATAAAAATCGACGGTTTGACTTATGAAGCCTTTAATACTTCAGGGGGGATTGGCAGTTTAGCGCAGACTTATTTTGGTCGTGTCAAAAGCTTAAGTTATAAAACCATTCGTTATCCAGGGCATTGCGAATACATGCGTTTTTTAATGAATGATCTTAAATTAAATTATGATCGAGAGACGTTAAAACGAATTTTAGAAAATGCGATCCCTAAAACCAGCCAGGATGTGGTATTAGTTTATGTCTCTGTTAATGGCTTGCAAGATAATCAATTCACCGAAGAAAATTACGTTAAAAAATTCTATCCAAAAAAAGTAGCGGGGATTAATTGGTCTGCTATTCAGTTAACGACTGCGTCAGAAATTTGTGCGGCTTTAGATATCATCGTCAACCAACCAGGAAAATATCAAGGCCTGGTCAAGCATGAACAATTCTCACTCGAAGAAATTCTCAATAATCGATTTGGCCAGTATTACGCCTAAAAGGATCTCTTATGGATTTATTAAAAAAATTAAATTTGCACTCACAAAATGCAGGGGCAAGCACTGATATCAATTGGTGGTCTACTCAACAAAAAGACGGGGAAATCATTTCTTTTAATCCAGCAACAGGTGAGCCGATTGCATCAGTGTATCGATCATCTGGGGCTGATTATGAAAGAGTTTTAAAATGCTCTTTAGAGACTTTTAAAACATTTCGTAGCGTCCCTGCGCCTAAACGCGGTGAAATGATTCGTTTATTGGGAGAAGAATTACGTTTACATAAAGAAAGTTTAGGCACGTTAGTTTCACTAGAAATGGGTAAATCTAAACAAGAAGGGTTAGGCGAAGTGCAAGAAATGATTGATATGGCAGATTTAGCCTGTGGTCAGGCGCGGATGCTCTATGGTCATACCATGCACTCAGAGCGCCCCGAACATAGAATGTATGAACAATGGCATCCTTTAGGGATAGTTGGTGTTATTTCTGCATTTAATTTTCCTGTGGCTGTTTGGGCGTGGAATGCATTTATTGCAGCGATTGCTGGAAACACAGTTATTTGGCGGCCGTCTCCAAAAACACCTTTATCGGCTGTTGCGGTACAGCATATTTGCAATACAGTTATGAAAAAATGTGGTTTCCCGGGTGTATTTTCGTTATTAATACAAGATGATTTAGCCTATGCTAAACAATTTGTGGATGACAAACGTATTGCATTAATTTCATTTACGGGTTCTTCAGTTGTTGGGCGAGAAGTCAATCAAGCGGTTGCCAAACGATTAGGTAGAAGTTTATTAGAATTAAGCGGCAATAATGCAATTATTGTTGATGAAACGGCAGAATTAAAATTAGCCGTACCTGCCATTGTTTTTGGTGCAATAGGTACAGCAGGACAACGCTGCACCACGACACGTCGTTTATTTGTGCATGAATCTATTTATGATAAATTAATAAAATCTTTAACGAATGCTTATCAAAAAATAACAATGGGTGATCCGCTCGATGAAAAAAATTTGATGGGTCCTTTGATTGATCAATTAGCAGTTGATCACTATATTAAAGCTATAGAAGAGGCTAAAAAAAGTGGGGGTAAAATTTTATTTGGTGGCAATGTGCTTAATCGTTCAGGATTTTATGTTGAACCGACTTTAATAACTGCACAAAATGAGTGGGCTTGTGTGCAGCGCGAAACATTTGCGCCGATTTTATATGTCATGAAATATCATACTATTGAAGAGGCCATTCATTTACAAAATGAATCTTTGTATGGATTATCATCTGCTATTTTCACTAATCAATTACAGCATGCAGAAACATTTCTTTCTTGTCTGGGCAGTGATTGTGGTATTGCCAATGTCAATATTGGTACTTCTGGCGCTGAAATTGGCGGTGCTTTTGGTGGTGAAAAAGACACAGGCGGTGGAAGAGAAGCGGGCTCTGATTCATGGAAAGCTTATATGCGTAGACAGACAAATACTATTAATTGGGGGAAAAGTTTACCTTTAGCGCAAGGGATTAAATTTGATTTGTAATAGGGTGCATTCCAAGAAAGTAGGGGACTTTTCTGATTGAATAATAGGAATTTCTCGCCTATGGGGTGACATGGCGAGAGGTACCTATTTTAAAGTTACCTACTTTCGTAGAATCGAAAGTTTCTGTTTCTCCCAGTTATCGATGATCTTCCTTAAATTGGCCTGTTAAATATTTATGAATAATGCTAGATAACAAGCTTTGATAGGGCAGGCCTTCTTTTAAGGCTTCTTCCTGGGCTCTGGCAAAATCCCATTCAGTCATACGTAAACTGACGCGGCGATTTTTGGTGCCATGTGCTTTGGCAATATTTTGGAAGCGCTTTTTTTCAGCCAACAACTTAGGCACGCTACGTAATTTACCAGATTCAAACGCAGTCAAAATGGCTTTCTCTTCTGCATTTAACTTCTGTTTAGATTTTTTCATCTTTTGTTTTCCTCCGATGGTGTTTCATGACCTTTCGGCTTCTAAAGGCAGTTTTTAAAAAAACTTTTTCTTCATCTTCGACAAAAGGCACCAGTACCAGATAATTATCAATCTCAACAATAAAGATATTTTGATGGAGATGATGGCTGCTAGGGTTTGGAACAATATCAACTAGGTTGCCTTGCTCAATTGCAACAACTACGGCTTCGAAGCTCAGGTTTCGTTCTTTCTGCAATTGTTTATTCTTATCCTCGTCCCATTTAATCGGCTTCATTTTTTCCTTAGGGTGCTGCGTCTAATGTACACATTATAGCATACGAATATACGAAAAAATAGCTTATTTTGGTAGGGATATGCTATATCAAGTATTCGTTAAAAAATAAGATTAGTGACACTTTTTATCAAAAATGCTATGATCAAGCCCTTTTAATTTTGAGGTTGAAGCATTGCGGTCGATCACTATTTATTCACAGTTAGACAGCAGTCTAACAGCCCGTATGAACTTAGCCTTCTTGGATATCAAGGAAGGCGCTAAAAAGTGGCGCATTTGGCTTTTATTAGCTTGGCAAGACATTCGGTTGCGTTATCGCCGATCCTTGCTGGGGCCATTTTGGATTACCTTGAGCATGACTATTACTATCGGCATGACAGGGATGCTTTATGGGGTATTATTAAACTTCCGCATGGCGGAATATTTTCCATCTTTTGCAGCCGGTATGCTCATTTGGAGCTTAATTTCTATTTTAATTACAGATGGCAGTAATACATTTGCTGAATCAGAAAATTTTTTAAAACAAATGAAGCTTCCTTATTCTGTTTTTGTCTATCGGTTTGTCGCGCGGAATTTTATTATTTTTTTGCATAATATAGTTATTTTTATTCCTATTATGTTTCTCTTTCATATCAAACCAACGCTAGATACTTTGTTAGTGTTTTTAGGTTTATTTTTAATTCTTTGGAATGCGGTGGCTGTTGGTTTTATTCTTGCTATTTTTGGTACTCGTTTTCGTGATATTGCGCAAGTGGTGAATAGCTTTATTCAAGTTATTTTTTTCCTAACACCGATTATTTGGGTGCCAAGCATGTTGCCGCAAAAGTTTCAATTTGCAGTGAAATTAAATCCCGTTGCGCAATTTTTAGAAATGGTGCGTAATCCTTTATTGGGATTAGCACCTTCTTCGTATGCTATTTGTGTGACACTCACTATTTCTATTTTAAGCGCGGTTTTTGCTTTTGCTCTTTTTATGCGATTTCGTGCACGTATTTCTTATTGGTTATAATGGGGTCAATCTGATGGCTTATGTAACGCTTGATTCTGTTTCAATTGATTTTCCTATCTTTAATTTAAGCGCGCGTTCTCTTAAAAAAAAGTTATTACGCTTAACAACAGGCGGCCAATTTGGCCATAATGAAAAACAATGCATTGTCATCAAAGCGCTTGATCAAATTTCTCTGGCGTTACAAGACGGCGATCGTTTAGGGTTAATTGGGCACAATGGCGCAGGCAAAAGCACTTTGCTACGCGTGCTGGCAACGATCTATGAGCCTAGTCGCGGTAAAATGCATTATCAAGGCAACATTTCACCTTTATTAGATGTGATGCTAGGAATTAATCATGAGTCAACAGGTTATGAGAATATTTATTTACGCGGCTCTTTGTTGGGTTTAAACCGAAAAGAAATGCATGCTAAAATTAAAGATATTGCTGATTTCACTGAATTAGGTGACTTTTTACATATGCCTATCCGAACTTATTCATCAGGCATGTTAATGCGTCTTGCTTTTGCGGTCGCAACGAGTATTCAGCCAGATATTTTATTAATGGACGAAGCCATTGGGGTGGGGGACAAAAATTTTATTGAAAAAGCGAATGATCGATTACATAAACTAATTGAAAAATCGAGCATCTTAGTGCTTGCCTCTCATTCCGAATCAATTATTAGAAAAATTTGTAATAAAGTATTAGTATTAAATGGTGGTCGAATAGAACAATTTGGCCGGATTGAAGATGTTCTGAAATAAAATGGACGCATTATGTTTTATCATAAGTTTAAAGTTTTTAATCTATCAGATGAAGCTCAGATTGCGGCTATCCTTTCGTTACCTCAAGATAAATTATTGCTAAGCACGAATATTAAAGCAGGTAAAGAAGATAAAGAAAACAGAAAGGTAGACGGCGTTATGGTAACAAAAAATAATCAACTAAAAATAATGAGATTATTAGACTCTTTTTATCCTATTTCTTTGGAGTTTCTTACACAACAAATCGCTGTTAAAAGAACCGTAAGATACTATACGTATTCAAACTTATACCCAGCTCTCAAACAAAAAGAGTATTCGCAAACCCAAAGTATACTAGGACATTTATTTGCTTTACGTTGTTGGCATGTGATTGAGTATCTTATCAGAAATCATTTTTTTTGATTCTTTAAAAGCCCTAAAGCAGCCCATAAAAAACATCAATCAAAAACCCATTTCTATTATTGCTATATTATTTAAAGAGGCGCGATCTTTATTTTCGTTGTTATATAGTAAGATTCCTTTGGAACAAGATCCCTCTGTATGTACTTATGTTAATATTGAGACATTACAATTAAATATTAAGCCTTCTTTAATTAAATTTTCTATATTAGCAAAGCCTATAAAGAAAAAATCAGAATCTATGGATAGTATTCCACAAGCTAAACTATCATTGTCGTCATCAAGTTCTTCCTAAGAATCTAGCTGCTTAAATAAAAACTCTTTTCTATAAAAAATGCTAATACTAATAAAAGCCACTTACCAGACCCCGCAAAAACGCTGCGTGTTAGCGCAAAATTCTTAAGTGATGTTTGAGGACGCAGCGCCTGCGGGGTGACAAAAAAGTTTCAACACAGTTGACGATACATTAACTTCTAAAAAAACTCCGAATTGAGGTTATATTAGAATATCTACTTAAAATAAAAAATCAAACACTACATTTCAATCGCTTGCTGGGTTATATTTTTTAATTTAGTTAAAACTGCTATTTCAATATTAAAAGGGGGTGCCCAGTAAATTGTATTGCCAAGCGGTCTTAATAATGCACCTAAGCGAATAGCTTTTTGATAAATGTCATAACCTAATCTTTGCTTTTCATGAGCTAAAATAAGATCGGCGGCTACCACTCCGCCAATTCCTCGAATATTGATTAGCTTTTTTGTTTTATCGGCTATTTCTAAAAACATATTGAACATCACTTTGCCTAATTCTAAAACTCGCTCTGGCATTTTGTCTTTTTTCATAATATTTAAAACCTCTAAGGCAATACTCGCAGCTAATGCATTGCCAGAAAAAGTATGCGAATGCAAAAAATTATTACCATTTTCATAATCATCATAAAATAAATAATAAATAGCATCTGTCATTAATAAAGCACTTAAAGGCAACCATCCCGCCGTCAATCCTTTGCCTAAACATAAAAAATCAGGAGTGATGTTGGCATGCTCTGATGCCAACATTTTTCCAGTGCGGCCAATCCCTGTCATCACTTCATCAGCAATTAAATGTATATCATTTTTTTTCGTCCAATTGCGTAATTTTTTTAAAAAATCTTTTGAATATATTCTCATCTGACCTGCAGCTTGAATAATAGGTTCAACAATAATAGCTGTAGCCTTCTCACTTAAAGGCTCTAGTTGTTTGATAATGCTCTCCCATGCTTCATCGCAATTTTCCCAAATCGGATCGTCTATCCCTGAACAATAAGGCACATCAATAAAATCTACTTTAAAAACTAAAGAGTGATACGGATCTTTATAAATACCCACATCACTGACACTCATTGCACCGATTGTTTCACCATGAAAGCTATTTTTTAAGGCAATAAAATTTTTTCTTTTTGTTTTACCTTCAATGATTCTTGCATGAACACTCATTTTCATCGCCATTTCTATCACGCAAGAACCATCACTGGCGTACATCACTTTTTTTAAATCAGATGTTAAGTTTGCTAATTTTTCAGATAAATTAACAATCACTTCATTTGTAGTATTTGCTAAAATTACATGTTCAAATTTTTCAATTTGCTGCAAAAGCTTTTTTTTTAACTGGGGATGTTGATGCCCTAGTGATTTGCACCACCAACTAGAAATGGCATCAATAATTTTTTTGCCTTTAGCTAATTGAATATAACTTCCCTTGGCACCTGTGACAATCAAAGGTTTAAATATTTCATAATCTTTCATTTGCGCACAGGGATGCCAAAGATGTGCATGATCTTTTGCAATTAAAGTAGACACTTTTCTGGTAAACCTATTATTTATTTTTAGTTGACTGGTAATATAACTTAGCCTATAGTTTTAAAAAAGTCAAAAAAGGTACCCTAAAAAAATGAATGATTCAGGAAATGATTCACCATGGGACACAAAAAAAGTGCGGACATTCTACGAATTGCCGTTTATTGAGCTTATTTTCAAAAGTCACTCTATTCATCGTCAATATTTTAATGCAAATGAAATAGAGTTATGCACGCTACTTAGCATCAAAACGGGAAGCTGCCCAGAAGATTGTGGTTATTGCCCGCAAAGTGCACATTTTAAAACATCTTTGCAAAAAGAAAAATTATTAGCAATCGATCAAGTTATTGAAAAAGCAAAAACTGCTAAAGCGTATGGTGCAACGCGTTTTTGTATGGGGGCTGCCTGGAAATATCCTCCTAAAAAAGAATGGGACAAAGTACTGCAAATGATAAAAGAAATTAAAGCATTAGGACTTGAAACGTGCGTTACCTTAGGTCAATTAAGCGAAATACAAACAAAAGAATTAAAACAAGCAGGGCTTGATTTTTATAATCATAATCTTGATACTTCTCGTCAATA
Source organism: Gammaproteobacteria bacterium (assembly GCA_013287765.1). GTDB lineage: Bacteria > Pseudomonadota > Gammaproteobacteria > DSM-16500 > DSM-16500 > JABDDD01. Next base: position 13,868 of record JABDDD010000005.1, read on the forward strand.
TTATAAAAAAATTATTACAACCCGCACTTTTGAAGAACGCCTAGATACGCTAGAGTTAGTACGCGCAGCAGATATTCAAATCTGTTCTGGCGGCATTATTGGCATGGGTGAATCACGCGAAGATCGAATAGAATTATTAATTGAATTAGCCTCATTGCCCACGCCACCTAAAAGCGTGCCAATTAATCGTCTCATGCCGGTCAAAGGCACACCTTTAGGTGACACACCCTGTATCGATGATTTTGAATTTATTCGTACTATTGCCGTTGCGCGTATTATGCTGCCGCACTCTTTTATTCGCCTATCAGCGGGTCGAGATGAGATGTCTTTTGCGATGCAAGCTTTTTGTTTTATGGCTGGTGCCAATTCTATTTTTTCAGGAAGTGACAAATTATTAACAACCCCTAATCCTAGTAAAGAAAGTGACATGCAATTATTAAAAGAACTAGGACTAACTATTAAGAAACTAAAAAAACATGATCAGTCATCCTATGTTTAACCAAAATTTTAGTGAAAATTTATTAATAAATCAAAAAAAAAATTTACATCGATATCGTTGTTTAATTGAAAATCGCGAACAAACAGTTGCAATTATTGCTGGGAAAAATGTTATTAATTTTTGTAGCAATGATTATTTAAACTTAAGCATGCATCCTTTAGTTAAAAAAGCTTTGGCAAAAGGTGCGTTTCAATATGGCCTAGGTAGCAGTGCTTCACATTTGGTTTCAGGATATCTAAAGCCTCACCAACAATTAGAAGAAGCTTTTGCAGAAATTTTAAATCGTGAACGCGCTTTGTTATTTAATTCGGGCTATCAGGCAAATTTAGGTGTCATCAGCACACTTCTTAGTAGAAATAATTTAATTATTTCTGATAAATACTGCCATGCTTCTTTAATTGACGGCATTATTTTGTCACGCGCTAAGCATTTACGATACGCTCATCAAGATTTAAATCAAGCAGAAAATCTGCTTAAAAATAATTTGCATAAAAAAACTTTTTTAGTTACAGAAAGCATTTTTAGCATGGAAGGTACGCTAACAGATATCTCAGAAATAATTGCTTTATCTAAAATATATAATAATTATTTAATTTTAGATGATGCACACGGATTTGGGGTGCTGCCTGCTTATTATTCTGCAAAAGAAGTCCCTTGTCTCATTACGCCCCTTGGAAAAGCAGCAGGTAGTATGGGGGCTATTGTTTCAGGCAGCCATGATTTAATCGAAAATTTGTTACAGTTTTCAAGATTGTATCGCTATACTACCGCATTGCCGCCTGCTATTTGTTATGCTACTTTGGCTGCATTAAATATTATAAAAAAAGAAAATTGGCGAAGAGAAAAATTACATGAACTTGCCAAATTTTTCAATCAAGAAGCTATCAAACGAGAATTACCATTGACCGCTTATAACTTATCTCCCATTAAGTGTATTTTAGTTTCTTCCAATCAAAAAACGATGCTCATAAAAAATAAATTATTTCAGCAGGGATTTTTTGTATCAGGCATTCGTCCGCCAACGGTTCCTTTTAATAAAGCGCGTATTCGTATTTCTTTAAATTGCTTGCATCATAAAAAACATATTATTGCTTTGCTTGATCAGATGTATGAATTAATAAATTTATAATATGAGTGATAAATTATTTATAACTGCAACAGATACTAATGTAGGGAAAACCTATACTGCATTAAAGCTTTTAAAAAAATTCAAACAACAAGGATTGCAAACGTTAGGTATCAAACCTATTGCTTCTGGATGCCTACAAGAAAAAAAACAATGGATAAATCAAGATGCGATACTTTTAAGAGGCGCATCAACCATTCAATTAGACTATTCTCTACATAATCCATTTGCATTTAAAGAATATATTGCACCGCACATTGCGGCAAGTTATAGCGGGATTTATTTAACTATAAAAAATATTATAGAAAAAATGCAACCTGCCTTAAACTTTCCTGCAGATATTTGTCTTATTGAAGGAGTTGGTGGCTGGCACTGTCCGTTAAATAATACAGACACCATGGCAGAAGTTGTCAAACAATTAAAATTAAAAACTATTTTAGTCGTTGGAATGCGATTAGGTTGTTTAAATCAAGCAATCTTAACTTATAAAGCTTTACAGCAAGACGGAATATCAATTGTTGGCTGGATTGCCAATTGTTGTGATCAAACCATGCAAGCATTAGATGAAAATGTGGCTACACTTAAAAATTTCTTGCCTATTCCGCTGTTAGAAATTATACCTTATTGCGCCCAACTTTGAAGTTTTGCCACGATTTTTTTTAATTGTTTAATCTCATCTGGTGAAAATTCTTTATAATAATGACACCCCGCATTGACCCCCCAGTATACATTTTCATTGATCCCAGCAATAAAATCTTGTCCTTTAATTTCAACATAAGCCATATCTGCAAATTGTTCCCCAGCCCATTTTTGTAATCTTTCTAATTTATCAAACGTTAGGATAAAAAAATGATTATTAATATTTGCAAATAAAGGCGAAAAAGGCTCATCCGGATCACTGCCCTTTTCTTTTTTAACGGGCAAGTAAAAATTTGTTTTTAATAACAAAAGATAAACTTTATTAACCTCTTCTTTGTTCCCTTCACTACTAAATGCCACTGAAATGGCTTGGTCTAATTCGGTCATAGCATAGCCTGTAAAAATAATAATCAAGCGCAATCATATCATAACTGCTTAAATAAACTTAAATAAATGATCATGGAGAATTAGACGAAATTTAGGTATACTTTCAGGCTTTAAAAAGCGTGAGAGGAAAAATCGATCATGAAGCACACTGACAATGCAACCCTGATTCCACAGAGAACTTTTATCAATTTATCTACGCCTGAATTAGTGGATATTGCTTTAGCCCGTCATGAAGGAACTTTGGCTGCCAATCAAGCGTTAAATGTTAATACAGGCGCTCGTACTGGCCGGTCGCCGAAAGATCGATTTATCGTAAAAGATACGCTCACTGAAAAATCGATTGACTGGAATACTATTAATCAACCGATTGCACCTGAAATATTTTCTCAGTTATTGCAAAAAGCTAAAAATTATTTAACACAAAAAGAGGCTACTTTTATTTCTTATCTTAAAGTAGGCGCTGAAGAAAAATTTTCTTTAAACGTTAAAGTAGTGACTGAACTTGCCTGGCATGCTATTTTTACTAAAAATTTATTTATTCAACCTTCCCCTCCTATTACTCAAGATACTGAAAATCAATGGACTATTTTATGTGTCCCTAATTTTAAAACTGATCCGATACGTGATGGAGTGAATAGCGATGCAGCGGTTATTTTAAATTTTACTGAACGTTATATTTTAATTTGCGGCACACATTATGCGGGTGAAATGAAAAAGGCGATGTTTTCTGTGTTAAATTTTTTATTAACAGAACATGAAATATTACCGATGCATTGTGCTGCGAATATTGGGGATGATGGAAAAACCGCTTTATTTTTTGGTTTATCAGGCACCGGCAAAACGACTTTATCTGCCGATCCTGAACGTCATTTAATTGGCGATGATGAGCACGGCTGGAGCGCTGAAGGCGTCTTTAACTTTGAAGGCGGTTGTTATGCAAAATGTATTGATTTATCAAAAGAACGTGAGCCCATGATTTGGGACGCCATTCGTTACGGCACCATTATGGAAAATGTAGTTCTTGATCAACATACCAATGAACCTAATTATGCAGATACGACACATACACAAAATACCAGAGCTGCGTATCCGCGCGACTATATTGATGGAAAAGTAGATGCCAATAAAGGTGCTTTACCGAATGCAGTTTTATTTTTAACTTGCGATTTATATGGTGTGTTACCTCCTGTGGCACGTTTAACCAAAGAGCAAGCTGCCTATTATTTTTTAAGTGGTTATACAGCATTAGTGGGCAGCACGGAAGTCGGTCAAGGCAGTGGCATTACTCAAACATTTAGCACTTGTTTTGGTGCGCCTTTTTTTCCAAGGCCTGCACAAGTGTATGCAGATCTTTTAATTAAACGTCTTGAGCATTCGGGTGCAGATGTTTATTTAGTTAATACCGGTTGGTCGGGTGGTGCTTATGGGCAAGGAGGAAAACGATTTTCCATTCCAACCACACGAAGTGTTGTTAGCGCCATTGTTAATGGTTCACTTGCGAATGCGGAATATGAAACATTATCTGGATTTAATTTATCTATTCCAAAAATAATGCACGATGTTGATTCGCACATTTTAAATCCCAAAAAAATGTGGCAAGATCAGGCTGCTTATGAAGAAAATAAAAAAATATTAATGGAAAAATTTATTAAAAACTTTGAAAAATTTAAAGTATCAGATGCAATTAAAAATGCAGGGCCTAAGCTTTAAAAAAACTCAGGGTAGTATCGACAGATGTCAAATTAAGGAATCTCTCCTTGAAGAGACGTTGTAGGGTGGATTAGACGCGTTTTTTGCGTCGTAATCCACCAAATTTGTCATTTACAATTGGTGGATTACGGCAAAAAACGCCTAATCCACCCTACCTTTTTCACAGAAAACCTCGTCATAAAAATCAAATTTTGTTTTATAATAGTATTGTATTCTTAGGAGATCCCTGATGTCTACTTCTTATACAGTTGTCCCTTTTCCTTATATACCTGAAAAAGTTGATCCAGATAAATCCTTTTTAAACACTGATGAGATAAAATTAATAAAAGAATCTCACCGGTCATTTTATAAATTCAATAATTCAAAAGGAGAAACCCTGCAAACAATCCAGATAGAGGATGCAATATATGTTATTCCGCAAACAGCACCCTATCTGTTGGGCAAAGGTGGACTAGGAGAAGTTCGTTTAGCAAAAAATATTAAAACGGGTGACTGGATTGCCGTGAAAAAAGGTAAAGTAGATCCTGCAGAAATCGATTTATTAACCAGATTAGGTGAGATACATTTTTCTGTGATCTCAGATAAAATTCACTATGTCGGAATGAAATTATTGTCGGGGAAGGATCTTTTGACGATGATTGAGGAAACTCGATCAGACGAAGCTTCTCCTTTTCGCTTATTCGATATATCAATTTCACTTTTACAAAATTTAGAAACTCTTCATTTGGCGATGTTATTACATCGAGATATCAAGCCTGAAAATGTAATGTATGATCCTCTTACCCATAAAGCTAGGCTAACGGATTACGGTTTATCAGCTGCAAGTGGAGAAGATAAAAAAGTAACTCAAACAGCATGGGTTGGCACTCCTCATTTTCGACCCCCAGAGCATGTTGAAGGGGAAAATTATGTCTATACAGATAAAACTGACGTCTATGCGATGGGATTGACATTGGGTGAACTGTTTGAGCTGACTGTTCCCAATGGTGAAGGAGGTAATGCAGCCAGATTATCTTTAGTGCGAGAACAAAGTAAAAAATATAAGAATAACAAAAAAATTCCTGATCCTGAAACTCGCAAAGCAGTCTATGATTTTTTGAGTAAAATGTTAAGTGCCAATCCAGAAGAACGTCCGACAGCAACGCAAGCGCAACAATTTTTTAGATCTGTTCAGGAAAATTATTTACCTACGTTAGATATGGTCAAGAAAATTGCGTATTTAGATCTTAATATTTATCTTCGAGCAGAACCTAATACACAAAAGAAAATGATCGAGACTTTAAAAAATGCAAAAATGGATGAAGTTTTATTACTGGATAGCTCAAAGGAGGATACACGAACAGACAAATTAACATTGTCGACCGCTGAGTATGCTAAAATTCAACATGAATTTCGCAAACAGGGTCTCATCGTATCTCCACAAGTCATACAAGGGGGAAAACCAGGAGATTACCAAGATGTTTTAAATGATTATTATGGGAAACTTGAAAAGAGAGATAATCATATTCATATCATTCAAGGCATTAAACCCAATGGAGATTTGACTAGTCAACCTGTTCATGTCTCAAATAAGCATTTAAATATAATTATGAAGAGCTTACATCAAGAATGGGTACGGTTAAAGGATCATAAACCATTAGAAGCTAAATATGAAAAACGCGCAGAAGATATTGCACGAGCCGTCAGTCATTTAGGACATAAGTTTTCACAAGGTGAGCTTACCTATGATGTCTTAATAAAAGATCTTAAAGTTTTGCAAGGTAATTTATTATCCCAAAGTGCACTTAAAGGTTTTTTAAATAAAAAATTAGGAGTTTTTGAGACGGATAGTCAAAAGAATATAAAGCAAATTATTAAAGAGGTTGATCAAGTCCGTAGTCACCCTGGCAAGAAACCATAAGCCAGTTTGTTAAATGTAGGGTGGATTAGACGCGTTTTTTGCGTCGTAATCCACCAAATTTGTCATTTACAATTGGTGGATTACGGCAAAAAACGCCTAATCCACCCTACATTTTAATTTCAAAGCATTTTATGAAACAGAATGCCAATCCCCATCTTCGCCTACACAGGCAATACCGCTGACTTCCCGCATTTTGTCACTTTTTGTGCCTGTGACATGGTAACTACGACAAAATCGATTTTCATTTATCGTTACTTTTTTAATGGGCACAACCGTATAATGTATCCCCGTCATTTCATTGGTCCATTCAGTTGCTTTGCCCAACGATTTATCAAGTGCTTTAAACATTTTCTTTTTATCAACCGCATCCATCGACAGCTCAATTGATCCACCAATCGCTTGATTTGAAACCGGTGCCGTATTTAACCCAGCAGGCGTATCCGTTGCCACAGGGCCTGCATTGGCTGGATTGGCAATCGTATTAGAGGCATTTTGCGTGGGCCCTGTCACATTGCTAGGGGTTTGTTGAGTAGAGCAAGCTGTTATTGCAACACATAAGCCTAATATGAGTATTTTTTTGTTAAAATTTTGCATGCGATCCCCCTTCATTTGATTTATAACTTTATAACTCTTATATACTCTTAGCATACCTTGCTTACTACCTATTTTTCAATTCTTTGCATTTTTTAAGTTATGTGATATAAAGTATGCCTCAAGAACAATATCACAAGATAAAATACTATCGATCGTATTATCATATTTTATGATCATACCCTCACTTTTATTCAGTATATTCCGCAGATGATTTACTTTAGAATTGTAAAAATACTAAACTGAGAAAATTGATATGATTATTCCAAAAACAAAAAGCATTACTTTATTCGCATTAGTCATGTTAATGGCAGGTGCCATTGATAGCATCCGTAATTTACCTGCAACGGCTTTATTTGGTAGCTCATTGATTTTTTTCTTTATTTTTTCAGCGATTGTTTTTTTAATCCCCACGGCGTTAGTATCGGCTGAATTATCTTCTTATTTTAGTGAAAAAGGCGGTATTTTTCATTGGACCAATCAAGCGTTTGGTAAAAAAATAGGATTTTTAGCGATTTGGCTGCAATGGATTAATACCATGGTTTGGTTTCCTTCTATTTTGTCTTTTATTGCAGGGACTGCGACTTATTTTATTGATCCTGCTCTTAGCACCAATAAGCTCTATTTAATGAGTATTATCTTGTCGACTTTTTGGGGATTGACATGGGTTAATTTAAAAGGGTTACATATTTCTGCTAAATTCTCGAGTTTTTGTGCGGTGGTAGGAATGATTATTCCGATGGCTTTGATTATCTTATTAGCGTTTATTTGGTTAATATCAGGCAAGCCATTGCAAATTCATTTCACAGCGGCTGAGCTTTTTCCTAGTTTATCGCACACAGATAATTGGATTTCTTTAACAGCGATTATGGCTGCTTTTTTAGGGATGGAACTTGCAACAGTTCATATTAAAGAAGTGATCAATCCAAAGAAAACATTTCCCAAAGCGCTCTTTTTTGCGGTATTACTTATTTTAGCCACCATGATTTTGGGAGCGCTTGCCATTGCTATTGTTTTACCAGAAAATAAAATTAATTTAGTGAATGGCGTCATGCAAGCATTTACTAATTTTTTAGCGGTTTACCATTTAAGTTGGTCGATCCCTATTTTAACCGTCATGATATTATTAGGTTCATTAGGCAGCATTGTGAGCTGGTTAATTTCTCCTGCTAAAGGATTATTACATGCAGCAGAATTGGGTTTTTTGCCTAGTTTTTTTGCAAAGAAAAATACGCAAAATATCCCTAGCCGTTTGTTGATCACACAAGCGATCTTAGTGAGTCTTTTTTGCTTTGCTTTTTTATTGATGCCAAGTGTTAATGGCTCGTATTGGTTATTAACAGCCTTAAGCACTCAGCTTTATATGCTGATGTATGTCATTATGTTTATTGCGGCAATTGCCTTGAAAATAAAATTTAAAAATAAAGTCACAAGTTTTAATATTCCCGGGGGCAAGTGGGGCATGTGGTTAACCAGTGGGTTAGGCTTAATAGGATGTGCAATTACTTTATTTATTGGGTTTATTCCGCCAACAGGCATTGATGTCGGTGGTTTTATGCATTACGAGATTGTCTTTACCAGTGGATTAATTGGGATGATATTACCTGTGGTATTCTTCTATGCTTATCAAAGTACAAAAAATAAAAAATTTATTATTGCGACAGAGCTTTTATTAGAATAAGATTTTTCGATTATCATACTTATTAGGAAAGACAGATGTTTGGAAACCCTTATCAAAATAAAACAAACAGTTTATTAGCAGATACTGATAACGATCAACAACAAGAGCGTCAAATTGAGAAAGAAACCGCAGAAATAGAGAAAAAATTAAGTGATGCTCTTACTAAATCTATTAATTCATTCCAACACGCTCTGACAAGGATTTTATTAGATTTTAGCCTTTCTGTCCCAAAGCTGCCATCTAACCCCCAAAAATTATTGGCGGAACTAAATAAAGAGTATTGGTCTTTTTGGGAAGTGCTTAAAAAACTCAGTGCTGCAGAAAAATCTCATCTACATGAAGTTACATTTATTACCAGCTGGAAGGATGCCATTCTAACCTTAAACGTGTCTGTGACTCACTCTAAAAAAAGGCTTTTAGGCTATCTTAAGCCTCATGAGAATACAGTAACTTTGTCAGAAGAAGTGACAAAAATATTTCAGTCTTTTGCATCTCTTATGACAACAGCTAACAAGGAAAATACTCATAAAACAGCAGATTTTGAATTAGCCTTAACAGAATGTGAATTATCTAAAAAATTAATTGAACAAAGAGACGCACTGCAAGAGAACTTTAAAAAATTATACGCAGCTAACCAAAAGAAAATAAATTTTTTTAAGAAGAATCCTATTGAGGATCCTTTGAAATCTTTAGAAAAACTAGTAGTAGATTTTTCAAAATTATTAAAAGAAATTCAAGAACAAAAAAATGTTTCCTCTGATTTTAATAATCAAACTTATTCTATTCTTCACTCGTTGAATCAAGAATCTGCTATATGTAAAAGTAGTCTTCAACAAACAACTTCTACAGGCAGCCCTCAATTTAAAAAGATTGATGGGCCATTTTATGCATTGACAACTGCAATTAATATCACGCAAGCTATTTTAAAGCCTCCCTCACCGACACCCACACCCGTAAAGCTCTCCCTTTGAAAAAGGGAGAGTCTGCATCTAAGCAGAGAGTTTTTTAACATCTGGATTGACAGAGTAGGCTTTTAAAATTTCATCAACCATTTGGTCTACTATGCCTAAATTACTGGTCTCTTCAATCACCCCTTTTTGTTCTTTAATCAAAGCAAGTCTTGTTTCTACTAATGATTTGATAGAACCAGAGGGAAAAAGGTTAGCAAGCACACGACGTGCTTCTGCAGGACCTATTTTTTGATAGAGTTTATTACGTGTATGCGCATCTTCAGCCGTGGTACTAAATGCCCATAGCTCAATGGGGCCTAATGTGCTGGTTAGTAATTGGGTGTTAATACCATTTTTTGTGGCAAACTGCGCAAGAAAAGTAGCACCCCCTTCTCGTGGGCCATGAACCCGCGTTTTTAAGGCAACTCTGGCCGTTTCAGACAAACCAAAAATTTCACTCGATCGTCTAATAGATTGCTCAGGACCTGCATCCATAATAAAAATAGAAGTCGCAAACTCAACCATGATCGCATCAAAATCATCTAATGACTGAGAAATTAACGCAATCTGCACATTCCATTTTCTCCCTTCGCGCATGTCTAAAATCACTTGATCCCGCACGGCTCGTGCTTTAGAAGTACGATGAAATTCATCATAAACCAGTCTTTTCGGATCTTCACGAATTTCCATAATTCTGCCGCGATGAAATTCGCGATATATCTCAGGGAAGTCTGCTAATACATCTTCGGTTAAATAAAAAGATCGTCCCATCACATAACGCGCTAACATATACATCACCGCAGTTTGTCGATCAGCTGCATCACCGCCACTTTTAGCGACTTCATCTAAATCAAGTGAGACAATCCGCGAATCGCCTAAATCAAAGCGAGTCACACTTGAAATAATTGGATATTCTCGCACTGCACTTGAAATCATGCGACTAAATGCTTGGATTAAAGGCTCACCCGTCGGGGCTTTGACTAAACCATATAAATCTTCAACCGCTTGCGTACGACAAATAGCCGCCGCATCTGGTAATAAGGGCATTGCATAGCGTTGACTCAAAAGCGCTTCATGATGAAAACCTGCTAAAAATAAAGCATCTGTCACTTCCCACCAAGTCGTATGCTCATCTAAGACAAAACCAATTTCAAGTAAAATATCATCGACTAATGTTTCAATGCCTTTAGTATAAAGATGCGGTTTGCCATCATCGGCTAAATATTTATAAAGCTCATCAACAATTAAACCTGACATATCAGATACCCCATCATAAGGACGCTCAGCCCCTAAAGGAGTTGCTAACAATGTCATAAAATTCACTAAAAATCCCCGTTCTTGTGGTGTTGGATAACGGCAGCCTAATTGAGTATCAAAAGGATTAATCGCATAGTCAGGCGTCATGCGTAATCGGTGATACGCTGCTAAATATTTTTGTGGTTGCGGCAAGGCTTCTCTTAGTAGAGAAATTAAACCACTACTCGAAGGCCCAATATCAATAATTGAAATGCGCGGTAATCGTTGAATCCCTGCTGATAAACACAGCGCTAAATTAATGGCATTCGACAAAACAGATTTACCAGACCCAGGTCGTGCATACATTAAATCAATCCAAGTGGTTTGCTGCGCAGAACCCGGTTGATAAGGCCAGGGTTTACCATCAGGTGAACGCAATAACACCGCACCATATCTCCAAGAAGAAGCGGGCCTGGTAAAGGGCAACATGTAAACCACATCTGATAAAGGAGCAACGGATGCTGTTGCCACGCTATTGATCGTATAGCCTAATAAACTTGAAGCAATGCCGCCAAACACATCGCCGCACACTTCAGAGACTTCACAAGAGCCCCATCCTTCAATTGCTTTTGACAGTTCAGCTGCTCGAGTACGCAATAATCGTAAGTTATTTTCAGGCGCCCATGTGGCAAAACTGACTTGTAAACGCACTACGGCATCATCTGTATTTAATTCAATATCACGCAATAATTTAATAGCATCATGCATTAATCCATTTTGTGAAGACGTCCAAGCTAAAATCGATGCCATCGCGGATTTAAATCGAAGGGCTGCCAGTCCACCGCTTTCAAATAAAAAAGAAACGCGCCAAGGCACTTGTGTAGTTAAAGTTCTTGAAAATAAAGTTAAAAAAGTTTTAATTTCTTGCGGAAAAAGATCGATAAAAATCGGCGTGTAAATACGATCTCCGGCACGAATAGTCCGCAAATCTATCACTTCTGCATCTCTTGGAAAAATTTGTCTGGCAAGCACTGGATACATTAATCCTGATAATTCAGAAGACATAGGACTATTTTCACGAATAGGAATTTTATCGCCCGGTAAAGAGGCTCGCCAATTCAGATCTGTATAATCAGGATCAGCCGAACAACGCATTTCATACACTGCTTCATGGACTTCCAGTAATTGACTGAAAATACTCATGCCATTTAAATCAGCGACTAACGCTCGTACAAAAGAAGCGTGAGATTCACGTAAATCAGGAACAGCTGCAATAAGATTTTGCGCATTTTTGAAATTAGGAATTTTATTTTCTCGAATCGCTTTTAATTTTTCTTTGTTCGCTCTTTTTTGTTGCTCGCGTGTCAAAGTAGCAGGCCTTGTCCAAAGGACAATATACAGTTCTTCGTGCGCACAAAATTTTGATAAATATTCTACCCGTTCTTTAAATAAATCATCAAGCTGCATATTCAAACGTTTAGCGGTTGCACGTGCGGGAGATAAAATATCTTCTAATTCTGATTTAACAGCCGATCGATCGTAACTAAAATAAACTTGAACCGCATGGCCTGGACGCTTCAGTGTAGATTGTAAGCTTTGCGATAATCCAGCATGAATACTATCAAATTCTTCAGTTCCCACCAGACGCGTGACACCATGAACGCGAATAACAGAGACTAATGACCCATCGCGGCTTACTAAAGTATGGGTATCTTCTGCTGTTTCAATATCACAATAAGACTCTGTCGTTTGTTTAAGCTCAGTGCTAAACCAAGCCATAATTGAATCAATACTGTCTAGTAATGGATCGACAAAACTTCTCATCACTTGTCCTTATTATTGATTATATTATTGATTCTTGTGATTCAACCGCAAGCTCTTCTAAGGCAGCTGCAGCCCAAGCATCCAATTGTACTTTAAATTTAGTATAAGACGGCAACATGCGTAAATCTTTTAATAACTCTATTTCTGAGTCTTTATTTTTAGACTGATATTCTAAAATCAATTGCCCCATCACAGAAGGATTACTGGTGCCGGCACCAAATTTATTTTCAATCGGTTGACTGCGGAATTTAAATCCTCGATAAATTGATTGGGCGCTATCTTGATAACCTGTGCCATTTCCCATAGCACAAAATAATACATGACAAAAACTATTGAGCTCAGGCTGCGTCATCTCTGGTAAATAAATCAGTTGTCCACCGCCCATTTGATCGACATCAATTGATTCGATAAATAAACACTGCGAACAAAAACAACAAGCAGTGATTAAATTACTAAATTTATTATTTAAATAATTACCATCAATATTCACTATTTCTTGAAATTCTCTTGCCTGAAAACTGCAAAATTGACAAGTATAATGATCGCGCTCTAAAATTTTTACAGCAACTGGCTGAAAAGCAGCATCTTCGCGTCTTCGGATAAAAACACGCCAACCATGCAAATTGACCGCCAGTTGAAGATCAAACATATTTTAAACTACAAAACTAGTGATACCTGAAACACCAGCCACAGTACCGCTTGAGAATAGCGATGCACCAGTGGATGAGTATACAGATGGAATAAATATTAAGGCAGCACCGATGAAGACAAAAGCAATTGGCACGCCAATTGGATTTTGCGCAGCATTTTCTTTGGTTGCTTTAAATTTAACAACACCAGCTACTGCAAAGCCCATTCCAGCAACGTAAGAACCTGCAGTAATTAATTGTGCAAGACCACTTAGCTGATGCATCGCAGTAATAGCGACAGCCCCTATCCCTGAGGACACTGCAAAAGCATTGGTAGCAAAAAGATAACTTAGAAAAATCCCTGTCATTAAAAATATCGCTTTAAAAATTGACTTACTACTCATTACTCTCTCCTTTAAGTTATATTCAAAAACAATAATTATGTTCCAAACGACCAACTGATGCCAAGTGTTGTAAAAACAGCATGCAGAAAATCGTACATATCAATACAAAAAATACCGCCGACCATATGCGCAACTCCACGCCCGAAACCGGCTTCACCTCTTCCATGACCATGCGCTGCATTTGACATAATAATCAAACCGCGAATAAATGCAATTGTACCAACAAGTTGAATAATTAGGAAACAAGCTTGATAAAATTGATGCCATGGATCAGTTTCCGTTGTCATATAAGCATAAGGCGCTGGATTGGTCCAAAATGTAGTCATACCCGAAGACACAGATGAGGGTAAATAAATTAAAGCAGCCCCCACTAACAATTCGACAATCGGCCCTTTTACGCTTGCCTCACTAGACATCATTGTTCGTGCTTCACCAAATTTTTTTAGACCGATTACTCCCATAATAACCATGTAGAATCCCAAAATATAAGCAATAGCGGTGGTTAATTGCATCAAATCTGGGATGGTAGCCGCTATATTTTCAATCATGCTGCCAATAGAAACAGCAGTTTCTGCGGCAAAGCCTAACGAGGCATAACTAAAAATACTTAAAAAAAATACAATTTGTAATAACAATTTTTTAAATTTGATTTTCATAAAATTACCCCACATTGGTACCGTAAGATAACGTAATTATTTTGCTGCCATTATCAATATTTACAATGCCATCATAAGGATCAATTTTAGTAATGCGTCCATAGTCTCTTAATAAATCACCTTCTGCTACTGTTACTGTTTCACCGGAATCAGATTTTAACCAAGCTCGTCCGGGAATAATTGCTTGAACAGTATAAGTATTTTGTGGAACTTCCGGATGAACCATTGGTTGCGCTGCAACAACTTGTGCTTCTGTCACGCCACTGTTATTTTTTGCAGAGGATTGTAATAACTTCGTCATTTGATTAAGGCTATCTTCAATTCGATTTAAGCGTTTGGTTAATTCTTCCATTTTACCACGCGCTGCGGTTTGCTGTGTTTCATAATCAGCAATTTTTTGTGCGTATTCGGTTTGTAATAAATTCATGATAGCAGCATTTTGTTGTTCAAGAGCCGATAATCTTTCTTGCATATTTTTATTGTCAGGTGAGGGTGTTGCTGTTTGTACTACTGCCTGAGGGGGGCTAATATTATTAACTGCCATGGGTTGCGTTGTCGGCATAATAGGCATAGTCGGTGTTGCAACCGGTTGCAGATTCTGTGGGGTGGTGTTAGTTGCATTCACTGTAACGATGCCCGCCGGTTGTTGTTGTGCAACGGGTGAGGGCTGTGTGATTGGCGCAGGTGTTGCTTCGGTTTTTGCTGTGACAGCTGGTTTGCTCGCAGCTGGGATAGAAGTAATTTGAGTATTAGGCGTATTGCTGGGTACTAGAATTTTAAGCACAATTCCTAATAAAATAACAAAAACAACTCCGGCAATCATGCCTTTTCTTTTTTGGATAACTTCCATTAACACAGATGAAGATGCCCGCTGCCTGGTAATGGGTCGATCAGTTGCGGCATGAGTTTCAGGTTCAATATCATAATTTACTTGATCATCAGAGAAATGATATTCTCCTTCTTCATGCTCGTCATATTGACCATCTTTTTCATCAACCATTCTCTACACCTCTTGAAAGTCCTTGCAAAATTCGTCTTAAAATCCTTTTAAAGGTCCTAACACTAAAACTTTATAAGCTTTCAAAACCAGAGCTTTTCTTTTCTAATAAACTATATTAATAAACTATATTATTAGTATAAGATAGTTTTTACTAGTTTTTTCACCTTTTCTCTCTGTGACATAGGTGTCAAGTTAAACTCTCCTCCCTTTGAAAAAGGGAGATTTTTTAATTATTCCGTCACCTCTGCGGTAAATAAAATTCCGATACCAACACCTGAGGTTACTTTAACTGTCGTTGGTGTCTTGGCAAGCGGCTGCACGATTTGCCCCATCGTTGTCCCAATTTGCCCGATACCAACTGCTAGTTTATTGCCTGGACTCAAGTTCTCATGCGTTGTACTCGTACCAAAAATACCAGTGGTACTGGTGCCAGCATTTGTCACCGCACTTGAATAACCGGTTAAGAAAGCAAATGCCATAATGGCGCCAAATTTTAATAAATAATGATGGTCAATGTCACTGGCAAGTACTGTATGTGCTGTATCAGGATCAATTGCATAAGCTGAAACAGTTTTAGTATGTGCCCACTGTGTCATATCCATTTGCGTGAAATTTAAACTCACTTTATCTTGACCTTGGGCTAAGGCTAATTTACCCAATAATTTAGCACCTTTAAATGGCCCCTGCACAATGGTTGCTAAAACAGGTGTATCAGGATAATCACTATCAACAGCCGTATCTAACACCGCAAAATAGATAGTGCCTGCTTTAATTAAAGCAGGTGTCTCAACAGCAGTTGTACTGGATCCATTTTCACCCGCTGCTTGATTGGTTCCTGCAGCACCACCAGAGCCCTGCGTTGCAGATTTGTTCTCACTGGCTCCCGCCCCTTCATGATGTTGCATAACAGGAGGTGCCCAAGCTGCCACTAAAGACTGTGCTTGAGAAGACATGGCTCCCATAATACTTTGCAAACGCTCTTGTCTTGCTTGATTGGCTGCTGCTTGTGCCTGTGCTTGTGCTGCTGCAAATTGTGCTTCTTGTGCGGATGTTGTAGTAGCAGTGGAGGCGGCTGGTTGAGTTGCTTTTTGCGTTTGCACTCGCGCTGCTAATTTTGCAAATTCATCAGTTGTTGGAATAACGCCTTGTGCCGTAGGGACAACTCCGCCGCCAGCTGCAATCATCGCTTGATATTGTTGCATTAAGGCGGCTGCTTCCTCTGGTGTTAAAAGACCGGCAACCACTGCACGTTTTAATTCATTCGCATAATCAGCAGCTGTTGCATTATTAGCTTGTAAATCTAACAGGCGCTGTGCTTCACTTGCAAACCCACCGCCTTTGGCTAACAAGTCATTGAGTAATCCGCTGGGGCTGGTTTTTAATGCGCGATACTGATCTAATAACTTTTGCGCACCTGCAGGTGTTAATTTTCCATCTGCTACTAGTTTATCTAAAGCCGCTTTATATTGACTAAGAGGAACATTTCTTTTCACTAAGTCATTTAGAGCATTGGCCACATCGCCAGTAATTTGTCCTGAACGCGCCATTTGACTAATGGCTGCTGCGGCACTTTTTAATTTTTCTTTTTGATATTGTTGAGTATATTGTGCTAATAAAGCAGCTGCTTGCTCTGGCGTTAATTTTCCTTCTTTGACTAACCGTGCCAGCATTGCTGCATATTCTTCTGGGGTGGGTTTTGTTTTTTGAAAGTCTAAGAGTTGATTGGCGACATCGACTGGAATTTTTAAAGCATCCATTGCCGCTGCGCTTTCTTTTAATAAAGCATTTTGATGTTGTTTTTGATATTTTGCTAATAACGCTCGTGCTTGTTCAGGGGTCAGCTTTCCTGCTGCAACTAATCTATCAAGAGCTGCTGCATATTCATCGACAGAAGCATTATTTTTAGCAAGCGCTAATAAAGCATTTGCATCCCCTTGTGATATTTTTCCTGATTTAAGTAAGGCATTAATATCATCTGCTACATTAGCATTTTCATCACTTGGGCAGAGTACTGTGCAATTATCAGATCCTGTTTGTCCGGGGACGTTAATTAAGGTTGGAATGGCACTGCCGCCTGTCATTTGTGCTTGTTTGGCAGATTGCGCATTGGCTTCGGTTAATGCACGATAATATTCTGGAGAAACTTGACCGCCTGGGACGGACTGTAATCCTTGAGGAGTGCCTGCAACTACACTGGCTCCTGTGGTTTTATTTGCAGCACCGCCAAAATAACGTACGCCCAAAAAAATCAGTAAGCTTAATCCGGCAATCGCTGCAATTAATAAAAATATTCTTGATTTTGCATCTGTACCTGAGAAAAATTTACCACCTGGAAAATTAAGAGCCATCAGAATCCCTCAATCTTGAGTTCAATTGGTTGACCATATTGAGAAACCAATACCGATGAAGTTTTTTGCATTTCATAGGCGTGCATCCCATCAGGACTGACCATTCTTCCCATCCAACCGGGAGATAGAACAGTTAGTAACGTGCGCAGATACATTGTATTCCCCAATAACCAAGCTTCGCAATCCCCCCCTCGCACAGTCAATTGTTGACTACCAGGTGGAGCCACGCCATCTAGCACATCTAATAATAGCTGATTTGCGCTATTGGGTAATCCTGTGCCAATGGGTAAATCTTTAGTATTCGGTCCAATTCCCGGCACATGAATATCAGTACGATAATCAACAACACGTTGGCCTGAGACTAATTCTAGTGTAATAGGGGTGGGCAGACCCACTAATCGCAGCACTAAATCACTATCTCCATAAGGTGAAATAGCTTGGATTAATAAAATATTGCTTTTGCCGTCCCATTGAATATTTGCAGTTTTTGGATTGCCAATATCATAAGACTGAATAGGCCAAGTAGAACCTGTCGAGTCAACAAAAACCAGCGATGTGACATAACCTTGTGCTAATCGAATCGCAGGGGGGGTCGCTCCAGGTGATAGATTGACCATGAGCGTGCTGGATACTGGTTTAGGTGGTACGTTAGCAGGAATCGCTGCTGCACGTTGTGATTGATCAATCAATTGTCTTAATTTCACGACTTGTTGTGGAGTAAGAGGGGTGTTTTGTTGCATCAATAATTTAAAAGCATCCTTAGAATCTTGACTAGGTGCTGGAGAATAGGGTGCACTTTTCAACATAACCTGTTGAGATTTTTTATAACTCATGGGCGGAGTAATCACATCGGGTTCAGGTTCAATGACTTCGGGCACTTCAACAGGTATGGCTTGCACCACAATAGGCGTTGAAACTGGGCAAGGTGCTTGGACGGGCGCTGCATTACTTTTTTCATAAGGCAAAGGAGATTGGCCATTATGCTGCAACCAATTTTGAAATTGTGCCACTTCCTCTGGTGTTAAAGAGGGGTCTTCTGCATATGCCCATTGCGTTATTGAGAGAAGAACGATTGTCACGCTTAAAATAATCCGACGATAAGCATTAACCATTTTCACCACCAAGAGTCGTTGTAACCGGCGTTTTAATTTCTGGAACAACTATATTATCAATTGCAACACCATCTATATTATTTAAAGTTGGAATTCTAACTACTAATATTTGAAATACGATTTTTTGCGCAAAACTACGTTGATACCCGCTTAATTTTATCTGTAAGGGTGATTGAATCCACCAGCCATAAGTATTATTTAAAATACCTTGTTTTAAAATAAAAGGCGCACCAAAAGGAGTGGCATTGACAAAAGTATGCGTGCTTGTAATCATTTTTGGATCAGCGTATCGGTTGATTAAGCTGTTATACACTTTCCAACCATTTTCAGTAAAATATTGTTTATTGTTATTATATTCACGGCCATAATTCGTATAATCATAAGTAAATGCAGAAGCCATTGCCGTTGAAACCCATTGTATTAAGTCAGAGGTAGATAAATAGGATTGGTTTAAAGGCACAGGGCGTAAGATTCGCCATTCATTATCTGTAGAAAAATAAACAGGCGGTGGTTTAAAAAAAAATAAATAAAGCGAAGTTGCCACTAAAAACCCAATGGCAATCAAAATCATTCCCAAAGCGAGTAAAACTTTGCGAAATCCATCTCGATAAAAATCATCTTTTAAGCGAACGACCTGCAGTTCTTCCCCAGCCATTTTTACCTCGGGGTGTTTTGAGTAGATAAAACTATAGCATAGACCCTATGGAGAGAGAATAGCGAAGAGGAAATAGCGTTTGTAAAAATTAAGTGGGTGCCGTTGCAGGGATTGCGCCAGGCTGATTAGATTGTGCAGGGGCTGCGGTAATCATTTGTAAAATTGCAAGCCCCTTATAACTTTGCAACAAATCTTGGCGCTGCACTATGACTGTTACGATATAAGCATTAGCAAAACTGGTTTGAATATCATAAGTGGGTGGTTGTAAGTAACGAACTAACAAAGGCATTTGAAATTTCCAAGCATAGGCGCCGCCTAACAACCCTTGCACTAATAATTTTGGTGGCCCTGTTACTTTTGCGACAAAAACCAATTGTCGTTTAGTTAACCCTGCTAAGTTATTTGATTCGGTTAATCCTTGCATATAATTCTGCCAGCCATATTCAGTAAAATATTTTTGCGCATTTTGTAATTGCGCACGGTAGTTAACAAAATCATAAGAGTTTGCTTCTTCAACAGCCTCAATTGCCCATGCCATAGCGTTTTCGGTTGACATATTGGGTTCTGAATTGGGAATTTGTCTAATTAATCGACTCACAGGGTCAGTAATAAAATAAAGAGGTCGCGTTGGGTGTTCTACTAAATATAATAACGAAAAAAATAAAATAATAATAATTAATACGCATAACATAACAATTCCAAAAGTGGTATGGTATTTCTTGCGATAAAATTCATTTCGCAAAGCGACTAGCACTAAAGCTTCTTCATTATTTTTTTCGTTCTTTTCTTCTAGCATGTATAATCACTTCCTTTTTTTTACATAACGAATTGATCAATACCAATGCCCGCAGGATTTTGCCATGTTGGTACGCGAACAATAGTTATTCTTAAAGTAAATGTTTTACGGGTGGTATTATCTGAACTTTGATAGGTGACTAAAAAAGGCATTTGTATTCGCCATACATATCCTTTTCCGGGTAATTCGCCTTGATTAGAAATAACTGGCGCACCCACCACCACACCATTTACAAATAATTGATTTTGCTGAATGGATTGAATCAAAGGATTAATAGAGCTTTGAAAAACGCTCCAGGCAGAAGGAGTAAAATATAATTCTGCGTTTGCTAATTGTTGAGCAGAATTGACAAAATCATAAGTATAAGCTGCAACAGCTGCCTTGCTCACCCATTTTGTTAAAGTAGGCGTCATGAGATTAGGTTGATCATATGAGATTAAATTCATCTTCTGATTATTAGTCGCTTGAGCTATAAATTGTGGCAAAGGACGATGACTGACTTGATAGAGTAATACAATCACCATGCCAAACATTAAAAACAGGCAAATAATAACAGCGATCATTAATTTTTGATAATGATCGCGATATAAAGCATTACTACTGGGTCTACTAAACATTAAAACGCTCCGTTATCGTCCATTTTGGTGTGGATTCATCGGAATAATCTGTCCTGCAGTGGTTGTGGCATAATACTGCGGTGGCTGAATAAAAATAATAGAATAAATAATACCTAAAAGTAATAATAAAATAATGGCAATAGAAATGATTAGCCATCGTAACAGCCTATAGTAACAATCACGATAAAAATCACTTTGAAAACGCGCATTATTTTCTCGACCGCCAATCATAAAGAAGTCCCTTCTTTATCAATTTTTGGGAAAGATAAGAGACAAGATAAAAATAACTTTGCATCATTTTGTGCAATTGATGTAGGCATTATTTTTTTTGCGAAAATTAATTTTTTAAAAAAATTTTCGTTATGTTGATAAGTTATCATGTTATTTTTTAATAATTGAATAAATATCATACCGGCAATTTCTCCAATGAAATTTCAATTCGATAATTATCACTCGACCAGTCATATGAATTAGCAGTGACTAATTTCGAGCCGCCCATTCCTATTGAGTATAATAAGCGGGTATTGAGACCTGCTTTCCATAAATATTTAGCAACGACATCCGCTTGTTGCTGCGATAGCGCGCAACTTACGGCAGGGCTATCCATTGCACTGGTATAACCTGCCACTTGAATAGTCATATTAGGATATTTGCTAAGAAATGCTGCAACTTGATCTAAAGTTTCATATGCAGGTGGGCGGATGGTTGCGCTATTTTCATTAAAAATAATATAAGAAGGCAGGACTAATAATATTTGATCGCCTAGTATAATCACATTTACGCCGCGATTATCTAGTCGATCGCGCGGCGTCGCATAAGAATCGACATAAGCGCCGATCGCGCCACCAACAATGGCGCCTCCAGCGAGTCCTGCCAAGGTGCCACCAAAAGTTGAAGAATAAGTCCCGCCAATCATGGCACCAGCGATGCCGCCTAAGATAACACCTTTGGCGCGTTGAGTTGTATTTTGAAAAGTATCTCGTAGGCTATTATTAGTGTGAGTAGCTGCATAATCTGCTTGTAAATAAGCTTTGTCTGCTTCACTAGCAGCGCCACGCGTTGCACCTGATGAGGCGCAGCCTTGCAAAATAAGCATAGTGATTAATAAAAAAATAACAGAACACACTGGCAGTTTGATCAATCGAGTCAAGCTTGCAGGTTTCATTCCATTACTCGCTCATCGTATTTAATGATGAGATATCTTAACCTATTCTAATTTATTCGACTATAAGATTGTAAAAAAGGAAAAGCTCAAATAAAATTAGGTTTTAGAACATTTAGGAATAGAATAGTGCCTGAACATAAAAGGTGGTGACCCAAGGGAATTGATTTGAGGTTGCGACCAATATTTTAGCAATGGGATAGTGATATGGTTCCATATATGGTATCATTGAATAATGTCAAAAAAGCAAAAAATAATTGAAAAAATGCGCAACCATCCTCTTAATTGGAAAATTGAGGATTTTAAAATGATTGCAGAGAGGCTAGGGATAGAATATAAACAGCCTGGAGACTTTCAGGGCAAAAAATGGCGATAAAGTAACTGTACCCGCCCATAAACCAGTGAAGCCTATTTATGTGAAATTATTTCTTGCCTTGATTGATAGCTTAGGAGAGGTTGATGAGTAAATTAAAATATCCAGTGACAATTAGACCATTGAGTAAAGAGGAAGGCGGCGGCTATCTAGCAGAATTTCCTGATTTACCTGGCTGTGTTGCTGATGGAGCTGACGTGAAATCAGCGTTGCAAGAAGCAGAAGATGCGCTAAGATCTTGGCTAAAAACTGCAAAAAAAGCGGGAGATGTTATTCCTGAACCTACGCTTGCAAATCAATTTAGCGGTCAATGGAGAATTCGCTTGCCCAAAAGTTTACATGCAGCACTTGTTCTTAGAGCAAAACAAGAAGGGGTGAGCTTAAATACATTAGCAGCCACTTTGCTTGCTCAAGGCATAGGACAAAAACCGCCAGGTAGTAAGCGCGCAGCATGATTTCATAAGTTTTTAGTGGAGGGGCATACCCTGAATTGAATAAACCAAAATGTAGGGTGGATTAGGCGTTTTTTGCCGTAATCCACCGATATAAATAATATATTTTGGTGGATTACGACGCAAAAAACGCGTCTAATCCACCCTACATTTTAATTTATAATTACCGCTTCATAGAATCAAAGAAATCTTCATTGGTTTTTGTGCCGCGTAATCGATCTAATAAAAATTCAATCGCAGCTAAATCATCCATTGGATGCAATAATTTACGTAAAATCCACATTTTTTGTAATTCATCTTGATTGACAATTAATTCTTCACGACGCGTGCCTGAACGATTAATGTTAATCGCAGGGAATATACGACGCTCCGCAATACGTCTATCCAAATGGATTTCCATATTGCCAGTCCCTTTGAATTCTTCATAAATCACATCATCCATTTTAGAGCCAGTTTCAATCAATGCCGTGGCAATAATTGTTAAACTGCCGCCTTCTTCAATATTTCTAGCTGCACCAAAAAAGCGTTTTGGACGTTGTAAGGCATTGGCATCCACACCGCCTGTTAGAACCTTCCCGGAGGCAGGAACCACAGTATTATAAGCGCGGGCTAGTCGAGTAATGGAATCTAGTAAAACAATCACATCTCGTTTGTGCTCAACTAAGCGTTTTGCTTTTTCAATAACCATTTCAGCGACTTGAACATGGCGATTAGCCGGTTCATCAAACGTACTCGCAATCACTTCGCCGCGTACGGAGCGCAACATTTCAGTCACTTCTTCAGGGCGTTCATCAATTAACAAAACCATCAAATGACAATCAGGATGATTTTGTGAAATAGAATGGGCAATATTTTGCAGCATCATTGTCTTACCCGCTTTAGGCGGTGACACAATCAAACCACGCTGACCTTTGCCGATAGGTGCTAAAAGATCAATCATCCGAGCTGTAATATCTTCCGTACTGCCATTACCGCATTCCATTTTTAAGCGTTTATTGGCAAATAAAGGCGTTAAATTTTCAAATAAAACCTTTGTTTTTGCATTTTCAGGGGCATCAAAGTTAATATGATCCACTTTTAATAATGCAAAATAACGCTCACCCTCTTTAGGAGGACGAATTTTACCAGAAATAGAATCCCCTGTGCGTAAATTGAATCGTCGAATTTGACTAGGAGATACATAGATATCATCAGGACCTGCTAAATAAGACCCTTCGGCCGAACGTAAAAAACCAAAGCCATCTTGCAAAATTTCTAGTACGCCATCACCGTAAATATCTTCGCCGCGTTTAGCATGCGCTTTTAAAATGGCAAAGATAATATCTTGTTTACGTGAACGAGCCATATTTTCAAGGCCGTATTCATCAGATAATTGGATTAACTCAGGGACCGCTTTTTTCTTTAGTTCAGTTAGGTTCATAATGATTTGCCCATGTTGTTGTGTTGCAGTATTGGTTTCTATCATGTGTTCATATCTCTTTGAAAAATTCCTTAAGATGCTTGTTGTTGGGGATTTTCTGTAAATCAATTCATCCTTTTAACCATAACATGACAAATTAGATAAAATACTTAAAAATGGCATGTTTGCTTGAATATGGGATGTTCTCTTTACAGGAATTAATCGATAGGCTCTTATACGAGGTTATCTTATAACTCTAAAATAACATTAAATTATTTTAATTTCTAGCCCTATTTTCAAAAATAAGGCCAGAAAGATATTTTATTATACTTTGTTGGTACTTTATTAAATATTAGTATCGACAAAATCAGTTAATTCGGCCTTAGAAATCGCGCCAACCTGGGTCGCTTTTACTTGACCATCTTTAAATAAAATCAAAGTCGGAATCCCTCGAACCCCAAATTTAGGCGGTGTGGCTGAGTTATGGTCGACATTTAATTTAACCACTTTGATTTTATCTGCATATTTTAACGCAATATCATCTAAAACAGGTGTCATTGCTTTACACGGGCCGCACCATTCTGCCCAAAAATCAACAAGAACAGGGACTTTAGATTCAATTACTTCATTTTCAAAAGTATCATCACCAATCGCAAGAATATTACTCATACACGCAACCTCTATTGTTATCTAAGCTCTATTTCAATTTAAAACGCATGTTTTTGCAAGTGGTTATCGTTCAAGGTGCCTGCAAATGACTGAAAGGGAGGAGCAACAGGTTTGAATCACCACCAGATTTTCTTTTTGATATAATCCACATAATTGATAAGAGGGAAAAAGATGAGTAACAAAATAACGGTAAGAACTGGCGATATAGAGGACGCTGCAAAAGAGTTTATTGATATTTGGCATAAGACAGAAAAAGGACATGCGCCTCCAGCTGCTATCGAGAAAATTAATTTTAAAGATCAGCGTTTATTATTTAAAACGTTGACGCCGAAGCGTTTTGAGATGTTAAAATATGTGCATGAGAAAGGCTCGGTCAGTATACGCAAACTTGCAAAAGAACTAGGTAGGGACTATAGCAATGTTCATCATGATGTAAAAATTTTATATCAATTAGGTCTTATGCTTAAAGATGAAAAAAACGATGAATACTCTGTTCCATGGGATGTTATTGTAACTGAAATTCCTCTAACTGTGCTTAAGAAACCCAAAAAATCCCCAAACACAACAAGTTATTACCCACCTCGTGCGGCGCGCGGATAATATTTTTATCAATGAAGTTTTTTAACTTTTCTGCATGCCTTCCGATCTGAATCTGTACTTTTATAATGGACACTCTTATGTTAAACTATCCATTATAAAAGTACAGATATGAGGAGGTTAGATGCTTGAACTTATCAAAACCATACACCAACAGTTAGCTTACAAACTGCGTGAACTTGAGGGTACCATCACGCGGGATATCCAATTTATTGAAATAAAGGATAAAATTTCTGTTGCAATTGGTATGCGCCGTACAGGCAAAACCTATCTCATGTTTCAGAAAATACAGGAATTATTATCAGAAGGTGTGCCCATAACCAGAATATTATATATCGATTTTGAAGATGATCGATTATTGCCACTGGATCAAAAGAAATTAGCCAATATTTTAGACGATTTTTACAGTCTTTATTTTGATAATCACCAACAAATGTGTTATTTATTCTTAGATGAAATACAAGTCATAAAAGATTGGGCGTTAGTCATTCGCCGTTTTTATAATTCGAAAAATGTCCGTTTATTTTTAAGTGGATCATCCGCGAAACTACTTAGTAAAGAAATCGCAACACAATTACGCGGCCGATCTATTTCTACAGAAGTGTTTCCATTAAGTTTTCACGAATATCTCAAAATAAAGAATATCACCATCCCAAGCAAACCCTATGCTAAAAAAGAAAAAGATATTTTAGGCGAACAACTTGCTAATTTTTTGCGAGAAGGCGGTTTCCCTGGTGTTGTGGGCGAGTCTTCGATTAACCAAATAAGAATCCTACAAGAATATCTTGAGGTTGTTTTGTTCCGGGATATCATTGAGCGTCATGATATAACGAATATTTCTGTTATAAAGTACATGATTATTTCTTTATTAAAAAATAATGCCACGAATTTCACAGTTAATAAATTTTTCAATGATCTAAAAAGCCAAGGATTTAGTGTGGGGCGTTCTTCAGTGTATGATTATTTATCTTATATAGAGGATGCCTATTTAATTTTCACAGTTCCTCTTTACTCGGAATCAATACGGAAAGTACAAAGCAATCCTAAAAAAATATATGCTATTGATAATGGGATGGTGAATGCCAATACTTTTAATTTAGTAAATAATAATGGTCGTGCTTTGGAAAATGCTGTATTCCTAGATTTAAGAAGACGTGGAGATACAATCTATTATTATGTTACCAATGAAGGTTACGAAGTAGATTTTCTCGCGCGTTCATTGCAAGGAGAACTTTGTTTATATCAGGTTGCATACGAAATAAATGATGAGAAAACTAAAGTTCGTGAAGAACGCGCACTTCATGCAGCCAGTCATGAATTGGGTATAAAAGGAATAATTATTACCAAAGATAATTATGCTAAGTGGGCTTTAAGTTACCCGTATTGATTATCTGTCAGTATTCGGTTTAGACGTTAGTGGAATCAATCAGTTACTGCCAGCCATCACGATGACTTGCGGTTCATAGCAAAAATTGTCAAGTATTATCATGTCGTTAGAGTCTTTGTGTGCAATTGTGCGATATAAATTTTGTTATATTACTGTACAGTATTATTCTTGACTAATTCCTAAAAATGCATTATATTTAGCCAACTATTCTATTTTTATGATATTTTGTTACAAATACAACTAAAACTATAAATACAAAGCTTTGTTATCCGAGAGGAAGAAAAATGAAAAGCCAGTACCGTTTTTATAAAGATTGGGGTATTCCAAATACACTTACAATTGAGCCTAAAGATAAAAAAGATAAATATATACCCTGCGTTACTATCACCCCTAATTATAATTTTGTAACTTCAAATGAGAAGACTCTAGTTTTGCCTTTTAAAACTGTGGAAAGCATCTTCTTTGATAATGGTTTAGATTCATACTATGATAAATTTAAAATAACAGTTACTTCAAAAGATCCTTTAACTATACTTTCTGCTGTTGCTGAATTTATAAAAAAACATTTGACATATAATAAGAAAGAAGTGATGAGTCTGTATGATAGCTTAATAATCTACACGCCATGGGGAAAATTTAGAGAAGAAAAAATTTCACCACCTATCCCTCTTTCTATATTTTTAGATTTTGGTTATGGTGTCTGCAGACATTTCGCTTTAATCGCCATTTCTTTATTAAGTAAATATGCTAATGAAAATAAATTGGATGCTTCAGTTTATCTTTGTGAGCAGATTTCACAACAAGGCAGCCATATTTGGGTCGCGTATAAACATAAAAATGAAAATTATATGATTGACTATTCCAATATTTATAGTCTTAACCTACCTGAAAATATACCAAAATTACAAGCTAAGTACGGCATCGATGCTGTAAAGGAAATGCTTGATGTGCTGGGAATGTCCCTCCCATTACCTTTAAGTCCACCAACCGACGCGTCGCCGGCATCGGATGATGCTAAACCCCTTGACCAGCCTGTTCCAAAGGATGATATGAGTCAGCGCAACAATTTGAATGATCAATTAAAAAATGCCGTTGTAAGATCTGATGGTTCTGACGTTGCTAAATTACTAAAGAAAGGAGCTAATCCAAATTTCTGTATTAAGAATCAATTGTACAACGGTAGCTCTACTCCTTTATTGACTATTGCTTCTGGCTGTATGGATCTAAAAATAATGAGCTTACTAATGGATGCTGGAGCTGATATAAATCAAACAAGTGGAGCCCCTGATCAAACTCAAACTGCATTAACATATCTGCGGCATTGGAAGCCAAGTGGCTATAGCGACAGGTTTAATAAAGCAGAAGAGTTACTTCTGCGTGAGGCTGAGCGTATTAAAAAAAAGGAGGAATTAATTTCCTACCTTGACAAACAGATAGCACGAAAAAATATATCACTATCAAAAAAGAATGAGCTGAAGACAATACAATTAAAGTTGCAGCCGAAGAAAAAGGTATCATTGGACGACAACAGCTTTACTAATGCAATAAGACGCTGTGTATCAGATCATACCGATAAGGGTGTGAAAGGATTCTTTAAAGGTACTTGGATTAGAAAAACACGAAGTGAAAAAGATTTTAATAAAATTTTTGATGCAACAAACACGCTGAAGAAGAAGCCTCACTGAAGCATAATGAAAGATTTTCTTTTTGATATAACCCACATAACTGATAAGAAGGAAAAAGGACATGCGCCCCCAGCTGCTATCGAGAAAATTAATTTTAAAGATCAGTGTTTTTTTAACTTATTAATCCGGCAGCAATAATGCAGGAATTTTACCAGAATGCTGCATGGCGGCTTTAGCAAAAAATTTTTTAGCTGGGAAAAAGCTATCCAATCCCAACATGCCCAATGGACGAATCCCTGGTAACATAAAAAAATCACTGGCAAAAATTTTAGGTAAATAATGCGATAACTGCAAACTTTTTTGATACTGATGATGAAACCCATGCAAAGAAAAATCATTTTTTTGCAAATTTTCAACTAATGCCGCTACTTCATATAAAGAAAGATTAAGCCCCTGTGCTGCAATGGGATTTAAAGTATGCGCCGCATTTCCTAATAATAAAAAAAGCTTAGATTGAGGTAATTCTTTAGCCTGAATCATTTGTAGAGGAAAAACACTGCGTTGACTAATTGCTAAAAATCGACCTAGTCGATAGCCCATATTTTTTTGCAGTTGTTTGATGAAAGCTTCATCTTCTAAAGTCATTAAATCGCTAATAATCGCGTTATCATCTGTCCAAATAGTTGCAACTTTATTTTCTTGCAACGGCAACATGGCAATGGCACCTTTATGCTGAAAACGCTCATAAGCCACATTTTCATGCGCAGATTTAAGTGTTGTCATTGTCACAATCGCGCTTTGATGATAATCAATTTGTCTGGTGGGAATATTTAATAACTGGCGAACCAAAGAATGATTGCCATCGGCTCCTATCATTTTTTTAGCGCGATAAGTTGTGGTTTTTTCGCCAAGATTTATTTGTAAACTCACCTCTTCTTGATTGTAAGTAAATGATTGTAATTGCGCAGGTTTTAATAAAGTAATGGCGCTTGTCTTGCGAATAATCGAATAAAGTGCTGCATTAATATATTTAGCTGGAACCACAAACCCAAGTTCTGATAAATCAAGTTCTGCTGCATGGATTGCGACACTACCAAAACTACCTCGTTTTGAAACATGAATATGCTTAATCGGTTCTGCATATTTAACTAAATGCGGCCATATATCTAAATTTTTAAATAAACAAACACTGCCGGGGGTTAGGGCAATTAAGCGTGGATCAAATAAAGCTTCTTCAGGGGCTGCATCGACTAAAGCCTGCGAATACTCTTTTTTTGTCAGCGCGAGCGCAACTGCAAGGGTTGCGCCCACTAAGCCGCCGCCAATAATCAGAATATCTTTAATGTCGCATGAGTGCTTCAATGTCATCTACTTTTTTGGGCACCTCTTGACTCAATACTTCAGGATCATTGTGGGTGACTAAAATATCATCTTCGATACGAATACCTATATTATGCCAACGTGGATCAACATTGGATTCATCTGCTGCAATATAAATACCAGGTTCCATCGTCAAAATCATTCCAGGTTCAAGCGCTCGCCATTGATTATCTATTTTATAACGGCCAACATCGTGCACATCTAATCCTAACCAATGACCCGATTTATGCATATAGAAATTAAAATAAGCTTGTTTTTCAATTAAACCGGCTAATTCGCCCTTTAAAATCTTTAAATCAATCAAACCTTGCGTGATAATTTTTACAATCACTTCTTGTGCTGCCGACCAGAGCGTACCTGTTCTGATCGTTTCAATTCCAGCAAGTTGTGCTGCCAAGACAATCTCATAAATTGCTTTTTGCTCACCCGAAAAACAACCGTTTGCAGGAAAAGAGCGGGTTACATCTGAGGCATAATTTTGATATTCACATCCTGCATCGATTAGTACAATCTGTTCTTTTTGAATCATTTGATTATTTTGGGTGTAATGCAAAATGCAACTATTTGCCCCGCTGCCAATTATGGAACCATAAGCCTGAAAACGTGCTCCATGTAAATTGAATTCATAATTTAACTCAGCTTCCAACTGATATTCGTAGATACCTGGCTTGCAAGCCCGCATGGCTCGGTTATGCGCTTTTGCGGTAATTTGCGCTGCTTTTCGCATAATAGCAATTTCAGCAGGCGATTTAATTAAACGCATTTCGTGAATAGTTTGTGTGATATCCATGAAAACCAAAGGCGATTGAATACCGCTTCTGATTTTCCCGCGTATTTCATTTAATGCTTTCAATAAGAGTTGATCAAATACTGAATCAAGCCCTAATGTATAATGAATATGTTCTCGTCCCATTAATAATTCAGGTAATATTTCACTAAATTTTTCAATAGGATAAGCATCATCTGCTTTAAAAATTTCTAAAGCACCTGGCTGACCTGCCCGATAACCGGTCCAAAGCTCTTCTGCCCGATTGCGTTTTTGATTAAATAAAATAAATTCGCCTTTGTCACGGCCAGGGGCTAAAACAATCACGGCATCTGATTCTTCAAATCCGCTGAGATAATAAAAATCGCTATTTTGACGATAAGGATACTGTGTTTCACCATTACGAAAATAAGATCGTGCGGAAGGCAAAATGACAATGCCGCGATCGCCTACAATTTCCATTAGTAGGCGGCGTCTTTGCGCATATTCTGTCATTTCTATCGTTTCTATTATTTCCATCATTGAGCGTTCTCCTTAATGAACTTAATGAACAGTATTAGTATTATTCTGTTGTAAATCTTGAAAAATCATAATCACACTCAAACGCACATATTCAACCAGTTCGGCATAAGCGGTTTCATCTTCTTCAGTTGTTGCAATATCCCCAAAACTGATTTTTGAAATTTCCACAAAATCATGGATAGAGTCTGTGACTTCTCCGGGTGGACGATTGGTAATTGGTACTTGCGCTTGTTCTAATCCTACTAAAAAACCCTGGCTCCATAATCCAAGTGCTTCTGCGCGGCTATTGATATCTGTTTCATCATCTGGCAGTAATAAGCTGAAATCAAAAGAAAATTCTTTTAACTGCTGCAAGCTTGCATCACATAATTGTTGTAATGCTAATAATACCGACTCGTCTTTTTGCTGACCCTTAAAAAACATTTTCCATTGTTGATTAATATCAATCATTCCACCACAAATACAACCACATACCGCTCCATGGAAAAAAGAGGCATGCGCAATTTTTTGGAAGTTTTGTAAAATATTTGTAAATTCAATGTAGTTGGGTAAAGACAGTTGCTGACTCATGGAAAATAACCTAAAAGTGCCATGGTAACAGGATGCTTAAAGGGTGTCATTAGGAGTGTTATTAGGAGTTGTTATTTCTCCATAACTCTGTGTTATAATTAGACTAAACGAGGGTAAATGAGCATGCCAAATTCAAAATTAGACAGTGCAGACCAACAGTTATTGCTACAGAAAAAAGCAGTAACAGGGCTAGAGCTGACTACTTTACAACGCCTTCGAAAAAAAACGGCAGAACAGTTTACTCATCCAACAATTACCTCGGGTGACAGTTTTTTCTTAATTTCTCAAACTATGGGGGATACTATCTCCACCACTACAAAAGTTGTCTCATTGATCGGAAAAGTTTTATCAAACTCTTGGGAGATGGTATTGGGAATAGGTGATCCTATTATGATGCTTTCAATTGGCGCCAGAGCTGCATTAGGATTAGCGCGAGCTGTTATCCATAAAGACACGGTTAAACAATATTACACTAGAATTGGCACATCTTTTGCAATCATTGGTACTGCAGCAGTTGCGCTGACCATTGTTTTCGGTGCGCTAGTTGCACCTTTTTTTACAGTTCCAGTCTTGTTATTTGGGGCTGCAGGGTTAGGTTTTTATAATGACCAATATGGTTATATCATGAGACGACGAGAGCTTATCAAGAGTCAAGCTCTCCTTAAAGAAACAGAAAAGTCTTTGCAGCAATTAACTTCTGAAATGCACTCAGCTAATCATATTAGTTTGGAGCTAATTGATAAGCTATCTGATGATAAAACTTTAACTGACTATGAAGAAAAAATACAAAAAGCACTTAAGGCAGGTGAAGCAATAAAGGCGAATTCTACATTCAACGAGCTTTATAAAAACAAAATTAACTTAGGCTCTGAGGCATTAACCCTTAAACATTTAAAAGCAACTCAATATGTGCGTATTTTTGCTATGGTTGGTATTGCGTTGATGATACCTGGGTTTTTTATCCCTCCGCTTGCAATAGTTGGTTTTGCTATGTTTATTATTTCTGGTATTGCAAATGGTATCTATAGGATAAAAGAAAATAATAATCAAGCAACTAAAAATAAAGCATTACAAGATACTTCAGCTGCCGGAAAATATTTTGCAGACTTAACACAAGAACAAGAAGACACTCGGCATATAAATGAACTCATATCTGTATCCCGTCCTTCTAAAGGTTCTATAAAATTAGTCTCTGAAGTAGAGGTTTTAGAAGATTCTACAAGAAGTGTTACGCCTACAAGCAAGTCTTTCTTATTATCTTCTTCTTCACCTTCTGATTTAAGTTTAAGCTCTGAAGAAGGCGAAGGTGAAGGCGAAGGCAAAGCTCCTCACAGAAAAATAAAAAGTAGTAAACTTTTATAAATCTAACTGAATCTTAATAGCCTGCTTCTGATTCTCTTTCTTCATCTAAAGCCATTTCTTGATAAGCTGAGGTTAAATCTTGATGTAATACATGAGAGCTTACTAACTCCTCAATAAATTGAGTAATTTTACTTTCTCCAATGGTAGCACGCAATCTAACGTACACTTTTTCATCAACCATGATAGTAAGTTTTTTATGCATAATAGACCTCTTGATTCGTATTCTATACGTATAATATAGGAAACCCTAATGTTTTTTAATAGATACAATTAAATATAAAATGCTATGATACACTGCCGTTTATTAAATTTAGCTGAGGAATAGAACATTATTAAGCTGTTAAAAAAGATGAGGGACTATTTGCAAAAAACCCCAGATCAAATAAAAACTAAAATAACACCAGTGATTATTCCACGATCAGCACATTCTATTTCACGCCGTTTAATCAGTCGCAATGCCCTGAAAGTACTTTATCGTCTGCATGAAGCAGGTTATAGCGCTTATTTAGTGGGTGGCTGTGTGCGTGATTTATTATTAGGCTATGAACCTAAAGATTTCGATGTGGCAACCGATGCACGACCAGAAGAAGTACGCAAATTATTTAAAAATTGTCGGCTCATCGGCAAACGCTTTCGCTTAGCTCATATTATTTTTGGCGCAGAAATTATTGAAGTCGCTACTTTTCGCACCCATCATGAAAATGCGGAAGAACGAGACGGCAAAACCCTGCAAGGTATGATTATTCGCGATAATGTCTATGGCTCAATTGAAGATGATGCATTACGCCGCGATTTTCGTATGAATGCGCTTTATTATAATATCGCAGATTTTTCTGTGGTTGATTATTTAGGTGGTATGCAAGATATCCAGTCAAATGAATTATGCATGATTGGTGATCCTGAAAAACGCTTTCAAGAGGATCCTGTCCGTTTATTACGTGCTGTTCGTTTTGCCGCTAAACTCAATGTTACCATTTCACCAGAAACTGAAAGCTGCCTGATTCGTCTTAATTATTTAGTGAAAAATGTTTCAAACGGACGGCTATTTCAAGAAATATTAAAAGTTTTTCAAGGCGGTGTTGCCTTAAAAACTATAATATTACTGCAAAAATACCAGATTTTTACCCATTTGTTTCCACAAACTGATTCTTTTATTAATCATGAAACCACACAAAAACTGATTCATATTGCCTTGGCACATACCGATCAACGTATTGCTGAACAAAAAACGATTTCGCCCGCTTTTTTATTAACAGTTATTTTATGGCACCCTATCTGCCATGAGGCAAATCATTTACAAAAAACCGCTGGATTTCCTGAGCATGTTTCTTTTGAACGAGCCATTGCGCTTATTGTTAAACAACAAATGCAACAATTGGCACTCCCTAGAGTGATGCAAGTTTCAATTAGTGAAATAGTCATGCTGCAACATCGCCTGACCCATCGCCGTCGTGCAGTTGTCTTTCGCTTACTAGACCGTCCTCGTTTTCGCGCCGCTTATGATTTATTATTGTTGCGAGCTGAAGCTGGTGAGCCCGTACAGGAATTAGCAAATTGGTGGACGCAGTTTTATGACAGTTCCAATGAAGAACGAGAAATTTTATTGCAAGCAGTCAATCAGATTAGATTATCCCCTCCCAAAAAACGGCGACGACGCAGCAAAAAAGACAGTCAAGCTCTTTAAAATTCAAAAAAATTTATTCCATAATTTAAAAAATTGTGGATAAATACTCTCTATACAGCTTCTATCTTCTACCTGCAGACCGGGTACTTTTAATTTTAATATGGCAAATGCCATGGCCAATTGATACTCTTGATGCGTCTGCACAATAGCGGCTTTTGGCGTGCTTGGGAATATTTTAAGCCAATCTTTACCTTCTTCTATTTTAATACCACATTTTTCTAATTCTTTTCTAACAACAGTGTGTTTAGTTGATTGAATATTTGTTAGAGTAGTTGGTGTCACCGCAAATGGCGCAATCACTGCTAAAGCCATAAAAGTGCTAGAACAGTTGCGCATATCGGCATTTATTCCTTGTAAAACATCTGGGCTAGTTAACTGTAAACCATTTTCATCATCTATTATTTTACAACCCATTTTTTTAAGAAAAGTTAAGAATTCAAATTCAGCTTGTTTAGTTTCTGCAATATTAATTGGTTGAATCGTGATGGTCTGACCTGTGAGTGCGGCTGCTGCAAAGAAATAAGCTGCAACTAATAAGTCAGGTTCCACTTGATAAAAACGCGCATGATAACGTTGTGGTACAGGCACAGAAAAAAAAGATTGGTGCATACGCCTGACAAGTACTCCAAAATCACCCATCATATCGCAAGTCATATTAACGTCCGGATCGTGCATAATATTTTTTGCTTTAATGATAATATTAGATTTTGCAAAAGGAGCAATCATTAATAATGCTGAAACAAGTTGGCCGTTTTGTGCTGCATCTATAGCAATTTCACCGCCTTTTAATTTTTCTGCTCCTAAAATAATAATAGGAAAATCTGACTGATCTTCTGATAAAACTGTCACGCCCAAGGCTGTCAATATTTCAATGAAAGATTTTAAAGAATGTTTAGCAAAAGCGGCTGTTCCATTAAACTCATATCGACCGACTGAAGCTGCACACGCTGCCATTAAAAATAAAGTAGCCGTTTTGGCTTGACCACAATGAATAAAAGCTTCTTGACGAGGAAACTGACCATCATTGCCGCCGACAATACAAGAAAAAGTCTCTTGATCTAAGTGAATCATGATCCCCAGTCGATGTAGCGCCTCTACAAATAATAAAATCTCTTCATTGACCAGCATTCCTTCAATTTCAGAAATGCCATCAGATAGTGCTGCCAATAGCAACACACGATAGGTCATGCTTTTTGATCCAGGAATCATTACTTTAGTATTAAAAGTTTTTGCAATATGATGGGGGGTCATGAGTTATTCCAATCCATGGAAATATTTTCTGTATTATACTATTTTATTTTAACAATGGATAAGAAATCGTTTATGCCAAAATCTTCTTTGACTTTCGAGGCAATTTCGCAACTTCATCGTGCAGGTCATCTTAACGAGGCTAAAAAAGGATACTTAAAGCTTCTACGCATCAATTCTTGTGATGCAAATAGCTTGCATGGGTTAGGGATTTTATTGATACAACAAAAAAAACCTATTGAAGCAATCAGTTATTTAAAAAAAGCGATAGCACAGCAGCCGCAAAATCCAGTGATTCAATTGCATTTAGCCAATGCACTTAAAATTCAAGGATTATTTGATGAAGCCATTCAAGTATTGCAAAAAACGATCTCAGCACATCCTAATTATATCCCCGCATTAAATAATTTAGGGACTATTTTTTATGAAAAAGAACAATGGCAAACAGCAATTGATGCTTATCGTTTAGCGATTTTTAAAGAGCCTACTTTTATGGATGCTTATTATAATTTAGGATTAGCTTATGCTAAACAAAAAAACTTTAAAGAAGCCATTCAGACGTATCGTATTTTATTAGAAAATTTGCCAGACCATTTTGCCGCGCGGTTTTTATTAGCATCGACTTTAATGCAAGAAGGTCATATTGCCGATGCTATTTTAGAATTTTTAGTGATTGAATCAACGCATGCTTTTCATTTTGAAACGCAAACAAATCTGGCAACCTGTTATTTAAAACAGGGTCGACTAAATGAAGCCAAAATGCATTATTTAAAAGCGCAAAACTTAAGACCTGCAGACTGTCAAATTTTATATAATCTGGGGGTGATTCACCTACAACAGGGACAGATTGATGCTGCTATTCAATATTATCAAAAAGCAGTTGCCATAGATCAAAACATATTTGCAACGCATTATAATTTAGGGATTGCTTTTTTAGCAAAGCATCATATTCCTTATGCTTTAATCCATTTTAAAGAAGCCTTACGTATTGAGCCTAATAATCAAGCGGTTGCTTATACTATCAATCGTTTATCCGCACAAATTCCGATGCTTGCAGCCCCCGTTGAATATGTTAAATCTTTATTTGATTCTTATGCGGATCATTATGATTTGCATTTAATAAAAACTCTTGACTATCAATTGCCTAAGCTATTAACAGAGTGTTTGTCTTTATCTTTAGCAAAAAAACTAGATATTTTGGATATAGGCTGCGGCACGGGGTTATGTGGAACACTTTTAAAACCCTATGCTGAGCGTCTAATAGGGATTGATTTATCAGAAAAAATGTTAGAAAAAGCCAATGATAAGCAATGCTATGATCAATTAATTGCGGCAGATTTTTTAGAATTTTTAACTGATAAATATACTTGCTATGACTTAGTGATTGCAGCCGATGTATTAGTTTATAGGGGGGAGCTTGAGTCTGTTTTTAAGAAAGTATATCAAGCATTGAAGCCTGCCGGTGTATTTGCTTTCAATACAGAAATTAATACTGAAACAGATTTTATGATGAACCCATCAGGTCGTTTTTCTCATCATAAAAATTACATAAATAATTTGGTTAAAAAAATGTGTTTCAAAATAATTTCATGCAAAACAGTCAAAACGCGTTTGCACAATAAGGATGATTTATATGGCTATCTCTATATTTTAGAGCGCAATTGATCATCTTGCCACAGAAGATCTTTTATAACAACGCTATCTATGCTAAATTTTTAGTACGCAAACCGCAACTCAAGGAACATTATGAAAAAAAACATGGTGCTTGGGGCTATATTGGTTATCTTCTTAACGCTACTTGGCTGTAAAGGGCCTATTTATTCTCCCACTCAATTTAATTCTTGCTTATTGAATGAAAATTGGATGCAAACAGTTAATACTAATCCAAGCAAGTGGCTAAAAAATGTGGATTCTTGGTTTATAACCGGCCAACCCAATCAAACCGAGCGGGCAAATTTAAGAGCACCTGATGCAGCGGCTATTAGTTATATGTCAGTACGTGTTCCCTATTTTAGCAATTTAAAAGTAGAAGGTGATTTCCAAGTACAAATTGTTGGAAATCAAGCAACCACTAGTGCTTATGTCGTAGGCCCCAATACCTTAGTCAATGATGTCGTCGTTGAGGTGAATAACCAGACTGTTTTTATTCATCCCAGAAAAGATTCTAAAGCAAATTTATCTAAAGTCATTGTTCGTCTGGGGGTGCGTGATTTACAAAGTATTACGAATGCAGGGACAGGGACTATTTTAGGTCGGCATATTGTCAGTATTGGTCTTAAAATAACAAATTGCGCCAGCGGTTGTATTATTTTAAATGGTGATATGAATGTGACTAAAGTCATACAATCAGGTTCAGGCACGATCACTGTGATGGGTGCTTGTGCGCCTTGTGTGCAGGTTGAGGTAAAAACGAATGGCAATGTTAATTTAAGTGGCCATGTTGGCATACAAAAAATTATTCATTTAGGTGATGGTCAAGTTAATATTATTGGAGCTGATACAGATTCATTAAGTATTGAAGCATCGGGGTGTGGGCTGACAAGTGTTGTGGGTTATGCTCAGCTTAAAAAAGTCACAGCGAAAAATAGTAGTCAAGTCTATGTCTAT
The DNA here is from genome assembly GCA_013287765.1 of Gammaproteobacteria bacterium. Classification (GTDB taxonomy): domain Bacteria; phylum Pseudomonadota; class Gammaproteobacteria; order DSM-16500; family DSM-16500; genus JABDDD01. The sequence goes on from JABDDD010000005.1 coordinate 52,431, forward strand.
TGGGTAACCGGTCAAGGTGCTTATATTTGCGCATCAGACTCAGCCATTATTGGGCTTGCAGGAAGTGCAGCCAATATGAATATTGATGCTTACAACAATAGTCGTTTTTGGGGACAATATTTACGTGGAGGAACGGTGTATGTTCGCACGGAAGAGTATGCGCATGCGAATGTGAATGTTGTGTGTCGATTATTTGCAGCGGCTACTAATTATAGCAGTATTTATTTCTTTGGTACGCCAACTGTTGTATCAAGATATACCACGCAAAATGGGGTAGTGTTACCTGTTTGGTCAAAATCATCTTTACTTGCAACCCCGCAACCAGCAGCACCTGTCGTTGTCCAAAAACCGGCAGCGCCTGTGCGAAAAACAGGATGGTTGCAAATATTCAGTCACCCACTTTCGTAACCAATAAAATGTAGGGTGGATTAGCGAGTAATCACAATATTTTTTCCAAACCACAGATTAAAGTTTTTAATTGCATTACTTTTTGGCAAGCTAACACGACGCCTGGCATAAAACAGCTTCGATCAATTGCGTTATGTTGAATCATCAGCGTTTCGCCGGTATTGCCAAATATAATTTGTTGATGCGCAACAAGTCCTGGTAATCGAATCGAATGAATAGGAATATCTTGATAAACTGCACCACGTGCGCCTTTTAAAGTTTCTAAAGAAGTCGGTGGTTGAATGGGTGGCGCAACACGCGCCTCTGCTAATAATTCAGCTGTACGAATAGAAGTGCCAGACGGGCTGTCAGTTTTTTGTGCATGATGCATTTCAATAATTTCAACCGTTGGAAAATAATGAATAATTTCTTGTGCATATTTCATCATTAATACTGCACCCATTGAAAAATTAGGCACGATAATTCCGCCTATTTTTAATATTTCGCTCTTTTTTTGCAATTTTTCAATGTGTTGTTGTAATAATCCCGATGTGCCAATCACAGGATGCGCACCCGAATCCAGAATGATTTCAATATTTTTAACCACAGAGTCAGCATGCGTTAAATCCAGCACAACACTTGCTTTGCGTTGTTTGATAATATTTGCCAAATTATCTTCACGGGTTGTTTCACCAACTACTTCAAAGTCAGCATGCGCTGATAAAGTCTGAACGGCCAGAGTCCCCATTTTACCTTGAGCGCCGTTTACAATAATACGAATCGGTAAAGTGCTCATAGTGCTTTTTTCATGAGTGGCGATTCAGGTGGTTCTTTAGAGGGGATGTTTGTAGAGCTAAGATGAAAAGAATGATAAACGTTTCCTATTATTGTTAATGGATTACATGTACGAGGAGGTTTAGGTTTAGTTGGGTTAATGCATTCTTGAGTTTTCTGTATATTTTTTTGTATCTCTTCAAAGCCATGCGCGTAAAAATTTAAATGGGTTGTATAAGCCAACAAATTCTCATTTGCTTGGCTCAGGTCATGCTCAAGTTCGGTATTTTGTTCTCTAAGCTTACTATTTTCTTTTCCAAGCTCACTATTTTCTTCTGTAAGCGTACTATTTGCTTTTTTAAGTTCACTATTTTCTGTTGTTAAAATGTCTATCTGAACTTCTAGCCCTCTAACTTTTGTTAAACGCTGTTGTAACATATCTATTATAGCTACATCACTTGATGGTGGTGAAGAACTACTACGACCCATGGCCATTTCCTCTTCTTCTGGTGTGTGTGGGATTATTATGATGCTGATTATTCCTTTTCTGCTTAAAAAAAGCGGAGGATCCTGTACCAGCAGGTTGCATAATTGTTTTTGCTTGTTGTTTAGCAAGTTGAAGCATCTGGCTATTTGTCCAGTCTAATTGCTTGGTCAAAGTTCCTATCATGCTTTTTAAATGGTTATTTTCATCTTTTAGTTTTTTCATCGCTTCTTTAGTTTCTGTGTATTCTATAGTTACTCCGCTTGTAATTGTTAAAGTTTTGCCAGGGGGTGGAATAGCTGCTTCTATGATAATCGCACTATTATCATCATCTTCTTCAGCATCATCCATATCAACCAAAACGAAATCATCAGCAATATCATCATCTTTTTTATTGCGTGAGTCCATGAGCGTTATCCTTAAATAATAGCTTCATTTTCTTAAAAAGCAGGCAGCCATGCAAGCTTTTCTTTTTTTATAGTCTGATGAAACACTCTTTGTAAATTATCTTGTGTCAACAAACTGTGGGTCGCGCCTGCCAGCCATTGACCATTATCTAATAATAAAATTATTTTATCACAAATTATTTCTGCTAAATTAATATCATGCAAAGACATCAGGATACTTATCGGCTGAGATTGACTTATTTTTTTAAAGTGATTAAGTATTTTTATTTGATAATAAATATCTAAATGATTCGTCGGCTCATCTAATAAAAACAATTGCGGGGATTGTATTAATAAAGCCGCTATATAAAGCCGTTTTTTTTCTCCACCTGATAAAGTCGATACTTTTTGCGAGGATAAATGGGTTAATTCTAAATCTTCTAGAGCTTGCGTGATAATAATTTGATGTTCTTTTTTAGTAAAGTCGTTAAAATGAGGAAAACGTGCCATAGCGCAATAGTCATAAACAGTTTGAACAAAAGGCACGGAAGTATTTTGGAATAAAATGCCTGAACTGCGGGCGATTTCTTTATAAGATAAAGTAGTTAAATTTTGATTTTTTAAAAAAACATCTCCTGACAATGGCTGAATTAAACCTTGTAGAGTATGTAATAAAGTTGTCTTACCACTGCCATTTGCGCCTAAAATACCCCATATTTCGTGAGGATTAATTTGTATATTAAAATCTTTACAAAAAATGCGAGAAGCAACCCCAATGGTCAGTGCTTTTGTTTCAAGCAGTCTGTGCATAATAAGAATTTTTTTTGTAATAAAAATAATAAAACTGGAATGCCAATTAAGGCTGTACTAATACCAACCGGTATTTCAAGCGGTGAAAATAATGTGCGCGATAAAGTATCTGCAACTGTTAATAAACTGCCGCCTAATAAAACAGAACCAGGTAACACTATTTTATGATCATAACCGCATAGTAATCTAATCAAATGCGGTATCATTAATCCGACAAACCCAATGGTGCCGCTAGTTGCAACAGCTGCTGCCGTAATTAACGCACTTAAAAAAAATAAAATTTTGTGTAATTGCGCGATATTAAGTCCTAAGGCTTTCGCTTCTTTTTCACCGCGTACTAATAAATTAAGTGATGAAGCTAAAAAAAGACTAATGATTAATGCAATCATTAAAATAATACATCCAGTCACAGGGAAAGTTGCTTCACTTAAATCGCCTAATAACCAAAATAATAAACTATGCAGAGTCTTATCATCACTGATGACTAACAAAAAACTAATCATAGCAGCAGAGGCACTTCCTAATAAAACACCCGTTAATAAAAGACGTTCTGGTTGAAAAGTATTTTTATTTAAATAAAATATAATACCCATCATGATTAAACATCCACACCAAGTCCAAATTGTTAAATAAATACTTGAGACCCCTAGAATAATTGAAAGCAATGCCATTAAAGCCCCGCCACTTGAGATGCCTAAAATATAAGGATCAGCTAATGGATTTTTCAATAGTGCTTGCATTAATGTGCCCGCTAATCCTAACAGCCCCCCTGTGACAAAAGCACTGAAAGTGCGCGGTAAGCGTATGCGAAATAAAATTTGATTATTCAAGTCATTAGCATGCAAACTGCATAAATGAATCCAATCTGTTAAGTGTAGCGCAATGCGCCCTTGTGAGAGTGATAATATTAAGCTTGCAATTGTAATGAAGATAAACACAAATAGCATATTTGACTTGCATAAAATCATAAAAATAAGTTTGCTGAAAGGAGCCCTTTTTGGAAAAATGCATAATATACTGATAAATGAAAGTTGTCATCTTTAAGATAATAAACAAGAGAATAAACAATAAAAAGGCGGTTTGAGTGATTGATGAACAAGGTTTTAGACATGGCGTGGGAATTATCTTGGTAAATGCCAAGCGGCAGGTTTTTTTAGCCAAAAGAATTGGTAAAACCGCTTGGCAATTTCCACAAGGCGGAATGAAAGTTGATGAAACGCCAGAAGAAGCCATGTATCGCGAATTACAAGAAGAAATTGGCTTGCACGCCGAAGATGTCAAAGTATTATCAAGTACGCGACGTTGGTTGCGTTATCGATTGCCGCGTCGTTTAGTTCGTCACTATTCAAAACCAATTTGTATTGGGCAAAAACAAAAGTGGTTTTTATTGCAATTAATTAACCAGCAAGCAACAATTGATTTAGCCGTCTCAGAAAAACCAGAATTCGATGCGTGGGCTTGGGTGTCTTATTGGTATCCATTAACACAAGTGGTTGCTTTTAAACGCCGGGTTTATAATTTAGCGATGAAAGAATTTTCTCGGATTGTGTTATCAAAACGTTTTTTGGAAGATAAATAATGCTAAATACGTTGCGCCGTATCATCCAAGAGGTAGCCTCTCATCAAGATTTTGAAGAGGCGCTACAGCTGATGGTCAAACGTGTGGCAAAAGCATTACATTCCGAGGCGTGTTCTATTTTTTTATTAAATCGACGACGTAGTGAATATGTATTAATTGCCACAAAAGGATTAAATCCCAAGGCAATCAAAAAAGTGTGTATTCCTATTAATCAAGGATTAGTTGGTTTAGTGGGAGAGAAAGAAGAGCCAGTCAATATTAGTGATGCGCCAAAGCATCCGCGGTTCTTATATGTCCCGCATGTCCAAGAAGACCGGTTTAGCGCATTTTTAGGCACGCCAATTATTTACCACCGTCAAGTATTAGGGGTTTTAATTGTGCAGCAAGCAGAACCTCGTCGTTATGAGGAACCCGAAGAGGCTTTTCTTGCAACGCTTGCGACCCAATTAGCAGCTATTATTGCGCATGCAGAAGCAACAGGGGCTGTGGCTTCTTTATTAGACAATTATGCTGAGCCGAAAGGAGCGTCTACTTATTCAGGTATTCCAAGTTCACCAGGTGTTGGGATGGGCACGGGAGTGGTGGTTTATCCTTTATTAGATTTAGAAGGGATTCCCGATCGTCTCACTGATGATATTGAAGGTGAAATTCAATTATTAGAGCAAGCACTTGCTGCGGGTCGTGAAGATTTTCGAGTGTTAGGTGAGCGGTTATATCCTAATTTGCCCATTGAAGAGCGTTCATTATTTGATGTATATCAACGCATGCTGGACACATCTGATTTGGGTGCTGAAATTGTGCGATTAATTCGTTCAGGCCATTGGGCGCAAGGGGCGCTAAAACAAGTGATTCAATCGCATGTACAACATTTAGAAAATTTAGATAACGAATATTTACGCGAACGAGCTATTGATATTAAAGATTTAGGGCATCGCGTGCTTGCTTATTTACAAAGAAATGAAAGGGCTTTACTGCAATATGCTGATAAAACTATCTTGATTGGTGAACAATTAACTGCAGCGGATTTAGCAGAAGTGCCGGAAGGTACTTTGGCGGGGGTGATTTCTGTTAAAGGTTCTAGTAGTTCACATGTGGCAATTTTAGCTCGCGCAATGAATGTGCCGACTATCATGGGTGCGAGCGAAGTGCCGATTTATAATTTAGAAAATAAAGAAATTATTATCGATGGTTATTATGGCCAAGTTTATATCGAACCGAGTGCTTTATTGCGTGAAGAATTTGAAAAATTAGCAGAAGAAGAGCGAGAGTTAGATGCATCACTTGAGGTTTTGCGGGACTTACCAGCGCAAAGTAAAGATGGGCATCGCATTGCTTTAATGGTCAATACTGGGTTAGGGGGTGATGTGGGTTTGTCACTGGCAGCTGGCGCTGAAGGGGTGGGTCTTTATCGTACAGAAATGCCATTTTTAATGCGTGATCGTTTTCCATCGGGGGAAGAACAGCGGGTGATTTATCGGCAATTATTAGTATCTTTTTCACCAAGGCCGGTCACGATGCGCATGTTAGATATTGGTGGTGACAAAGCATTATCTTATTTTCCAGTTGAAGAAGATAATCCTTTTTTAGGATGGCGGGGGATTCGTATTACTTTAGACCATCCAGAAATTTTTTTAGTGCAAGCACGTGCTATGTTGCGGGCGAGTGAGGGGTATAATAACTTACGTATTATGCTACCGATGATTACGGATGTGAGTGAAGTGGATGAAGCCTTACGTTTGTTAAAAAAAGCTTTTGCTGATGTGTGTGATGAAGGCCATTCTATTGAAATGCCGCAAGTGGGTGTGATGATGGAGGTGCCTTCGGCTGTTTATCAAGCGCGTGCGATTGCAAAACGGGTTGATTTTTTATCAGTCGGCAGTAATGATTTGACGCAATATATTTTAGCAGTGGATCGTAATAACGCGCGAGTTGCCAATTTATTTGATTCATTGCATCCAGCTGTGTTGCGGGCTTTGCTGCAAGTGGTTGAAGGCGGGCATCAGGAAGGCCGTCATGTGAGTATTTGTGGTGAAATGGCTGGGGATCCGGCGGCTATTTTGTTATTATTTGCGATGGGATTTGATTCTTTAAGTATGAGTGCTGCATCCCTTGCTAGGATGAAGTGGGTGATTCGTCAATTTAGCATGAAAAAAGCAGCTAAATTATTGCAAGAGGTATTAGGGATGGAAAGTGCGGTAATGATCCGATGCCACATGGAGCTTGCGTTAGAGCAAGTGGGATTAGGGGGATTGGTGCGGGCTGGGAAAAGATAGCTAGGCACTGGCACGAAATTAAAAAATTAAACTTGGTGGATTACGACGCAAAAAACGCGTCTAATCCACCCTACATTTAATTTTAATAGAGAAAATTTTTTATAATGTATCAGAGTTAACGACTATGCTAATTTATCCAAGCATTAACCCCATTGCCTTTCACTTAGGTCCTTTGACTGTTTACTGGTATGGGCTGATGTATCTTTTTGCTTTTTTGACCTGTTGGGGTATTTTATCGTATCGAATTCGTTTTGCGAAGTTTCCTGCTGTTTTAACCACGGAACAATTATCTGATTTATTATTTTACGCTGCATTAGGTGTGGTGATTGGTGGGCGTCTTGGGTATATGCTTTTTTATGCTTTCGCTGATTTAATTTCCAACCCGTTATTATTATTTGAAGTTTGGAAGGGCGGGATGTCATTTCATGGTGGTTTAATCGGCGTGATTCTGGCTCTTTGGTTTTTTAGCCGGAAAACGCAGAAATCCTTAATTGATATTACTGATTTTGTCGCGCCGGTGGTGCCTATTGGTCTGGCATTTGGTCGATTAGGCAATTTTATTAATGGTGAATTATGGGGGCGTGAAACGGATGTTCCCTGGGCAATGGTTTTCCCAAGTGGTGGTTTGGTGCCTAGACATCCATCGCAATTATATGAATTTTTTCTAGAAGGCGTATTACTATTTGTTATTTTATGGTTTTTTTCACGGAAACCTCGTCCGCCATGGGCTGTTTCGGGTCTTTTCTTATTAGGTTATGGATTGTTTAGATTTCTTGTTGAATTTTTTCGACAACCTGATGTACAGCTTGGGTTTATTGCTTTTGGTTGGTTAACGCAAGGGCAATTATTATCGTTACCAATGATTTTTTTAGGCTTATTTTTATTAATCTATGCCTATCGAGGAATAAGATTATGCAGCAATACTTAAATTTTTTGCGAACGATTCGCGATCAGGGCATTGAAAAAAAAGATCGAACGGGTATTGGTACGCGTAGTATTTTTGGGTTTCAAATGCGTTTTGATTTGAATGCGGGTTTTCCGTTGTTGACCACTAAAAAATTATCATTACGTAGTATTATTCATGAATTATTATGGTTTTTAAGCGGTCAAACGAATATTCAATATTTGCATGATAATAAAGTCACTATTTGGGATGAATGGGCAGATGAGCAAGGTAATCTAGGCCCTGTTTACGGCAAACAATGGCGAGCTTGGCAAGGTAAAAACGGTGAGCCGATTGATCAAATCAGTGAAGTCATTCAGCAAATTAAGACTAATCCAGACTCAAGACGTTTATTGGTAAATGCTTGGAACGTCAGTGATTTAGCTAAGATGGCTTTACCGCCTTGTCATTTATTATTTCAATTTTATGTATCACAGCAAAAATTATCGTGTCAATTATATCAACGTTCGGCGGATGCATTTTTGGGGGTGCCATTTAATATTGCTTCTTATTCTTTATTGACACACTTAGTTGCAGCGCAATGCAATTTAGGCGTTGGTGATTTTGTTTGGACGGGAGGCGATTGTCATTTATATCTTAATCACCTAGAGCAAGCTGATTTACAATTATCTCGCAACATTCTGCCGCCCCCTAAGCTTTTATTAAAAAATATTCCTAATTCTGTATTTGATTATCGATTTGAAGACATAGAAATCATTAATTATCAATCACATCCACATATTAAAGCTGAGGTGGCTATTTAAGATATGCATAGATACAATTTAGAGTTTATTAGCGATCAAAATCTTTTTGATCACGTTAGAGCTACTGTTAGTAAATACAGATTTAATATTGATTTATCAAAATTTAATCAAAATATTATTGACCCAATAAAACTAACGTTCGATGCAAAAATATACAACAAGACAATTGCTGAGCTCATTGATAGCGAAACTGTTAGGCAGATAGATAAGTCAAACAATAACCATATAGGTTATTTTCATCAGAATATATTTAACTATATTGGTGATGGTTGGATTGTTCCCAAAAAAGGATTTGATATTGTCAACGAGGATAAAAAAATTTTTGTTGAAATGAAAAATAAGCACAATACCATGAATTCCTCCTCTGCTCAAAAAACATATATGCGAATGCAGAGCCAGGTTATTAATGATCCCGAATCCACATGTATGTTGGTTGAAGTTATTGCCAAAAAAAGCCAAAATATAATTTGGAAAACAAGATTAGATAGCGAGTCTTTTTCGCATGAGCAAATTCGCCGAGTTTCAATAGATGAGTTTTATAAAATAGTTACCGGCAATAAGGTTGCATTTAAACAACTATGTGAAGTTTTGCCCACGGTAATCACCGATGTTGTGCAAACAATTAAGTTGCATGGAATAGAAAGCAGCGTATTAGTTGAATTAAAAAATATATCGGACAATCTTTTGAAAAGTATTTATTTGTTTTCTTTCAAAAAATATGAGGGATTCGATTCTTTTGATATAACTGGATAATACTAATTTTCGGATTGTATTTTGTTAGTCATAATATACTTTTGAGACATTGAAAATGGACAAAGAATTTTTCTCACTACAAGAAGTTTCAAACATGCTTTCTGTTTCTAAAGAAACAGTTCGGCGTTGGGAAAAAACCAAAAAGTTAGTACCTACAAGCCATCCAATACAAAAAACAAATATCTATCATAGAGATCAGTTAGTTGGTTTTGAAGAAGCTCAATCTATGTTTAACACCACTTGGGATAAAGAGATGCAAATTAAGTCAAGTAGACAATATACATCTATTGAGCTATTTGCGGGGTGTGGAGGCTTGGCGTTAGGTCTTGAGAAAGCTGGTTTTGATCATGTGCTTTTAAATGAAATAAATAAAGATGCTTGTCGGACGCTTAAAAAGAATAGGCCTGATTGGAATGTCTTGCACCAAGATGTAACAGAGCTTTCATTCTTGAAGCTTAAGAATAAAGTGGACTTAATTACTGGTGGATTTCCTTGTCAGTCATTTTCTTATGCGGGTAATAAGCTTGGATTTGAAGATACACGAGGGACAATGTTCTTTGAATTTGCTAGAGCGATTAAAGAAGTAAATCCCAAAGTTTTCCTTGCTGAAAATGTTAGAGGATTGCTAAATCATGACAAAGGAAAGACACTAATTGTAATGAAAGAAATCATCGCTTCTCTTGGTTACACTTTGGTTGAGCCGAAGGTTCTAAAAGCAATTTATTATCAAGTCCCACAAAAAAGAGAACGACTAATCTTAATTGGCATTAGAAATGATTTCGCTGATAAAGTTACGTTTAGCTATCCATCGCCTTATACAAAAATTATGACATTGCGTGATGCATTAAAAGCGGGTGAGCTTTATCAAGTTGATGTCCCAAGTTCAGTTGGTCAAAAATATCCGCAAAGGAAAAAAGAAATATTATCTCAGGTACCTCCGGGTGGTTATTGGCGTGATTTACCACAGGAATTGCAGATTGAATTTATGCAAAAAAGTTATTATCTTGGTGGTGGGAAAACAGGTATGGCAAGGAGGTTATCATGGGAGGAACCCTCTCTCACTTTAACTTGTGCTCCTGCTCAAAAACAAACTGAACGTTGCCACCCAGAGGAAACAAGACCTTTGACAGTAAAAGAGTACGCAAGAATACAAACTTTTCCAGACGAGTGGGTATTTGAAGGGTCACAGTCAAGCGTGTATAAGCAGATTGGTAATGCAGTTCCTGTAAATCTTGCATATGCTGTCGGACGATCTATAGTTAAGCTTCTAAATGATATTGAGGAACTTTAACGATTACTTCATTATGATCGTGTGTTATATTCTCAAGAAGTTTATCCTCTCTCTTTGGTGCGTTTCAATTAATTCGCGATTTGTAGTGTTTTTTATTATCTAGATTGATTTCTTATTGTGTTGTATGGAAATGTCCATTCATTTTCATGTATATGAATTGATGTAACGTTAGGGATCCAATCCAGTTTTCATAAATTTATTCTAGGAGATAAACCATGTCTTTGACTAAAAAAATCAGTATTACATGGGGCATTGATGATGTCTTGTCCGTTAGGCCGCATCTTACTAAATTTCAAGCATCTTTGGTTCTTGAGTATATTAAAAAAAACCATGACGCAAGTGTTGGTATTAATTGGGATGTAGTAGAAGCAGTAAGTGACAATCTGTTTTCTGAATAGGCTTATCCGTTAACAAGGCGAGCGTTCTTTATCTAAAAATCAAATTGCAGGATTAAAAAAACGATTTGGAATTAGCGCGGATTTTTTTTTAAAGTAATCTATCGCTAACCAATAAAATGAACCAGCAAAGACACGCTAATTAACAGCCATAAAAACAAACCGATTGCTAAATATAAAGGTTTTAAGCCGACTTTTTTAATTTTTTGCAGATTGGTTTCCATGCCGATGGCAGCCATTGCCATAGTTAGTAAGAAAACATCCCATTGATTAATCCATTGAACCATACCAGCCGATAAAAAGTGGAGTGAGTTGATGCCGATCATCACCACAAAAATAACCGCAAACCAAGGCACGCCGAATTGAATGTTAGTGCTTTGCGTGTGAGTCATCTGTCGTCGGTTTTCGTTCACTGATAGCAAAATCAATACCGGCACTAATAAAAGTACGCGCGTCATTTTTATAATTACGGCTACATTACCGGCTGCAGCGCTGATGCTCGTCCCTGCCACCAAAGCTTGCGCTACTTCATGTACTGATGCTCCAGCAAAAATGCCATATTGATTATCACTCATGCCTAAAATGCCTAAGTGTTGTAATGCTGGCCACAAAAACATGGCAGTAGTGCCAAATAACACCACTGTACCTATAGCAACGGTGGCTTTATACGGTTCACTGTGCAGCACATCTTCGACTGCCAGTACTGCGGCAGCTCCGCAGATCGCAGAACCGGTGCTAATTAGTAAAGCCAGATGGCGATCTAATTTTAATAATTTTACGCCAACCCAATAGCCAAGCAATAAAGTGAAAGTCACAACAAAAAGATCAATCAGTAACCCTTCAACGCCTACGGCTGCAATTTGTTGAAAGCTCACGCGAAATCCATACAAAATAATGGCTAAGCGCAATAATTGCTTTGCTGAAAATTGTACGCCAGGAACCCATTCGTTGGGTAAGCGATGCCGTAAAGTATTGCTGTAAATAATGCCTAAAACAATTGAAATAACAAGCGAGCTCATACCTGCTTGCGCCAACCAGGGCATTTCTGCTAAATACAGACTGGCCAAAGCAAACAGCGCGACAAATAAAATGCCGCTTAAGGTGGCTGCACGATGTTCTTTTGCAAAAGGCATATTTTTCCTTACAATTTAATTTAATCATACTTATCATAATTGTCTTAAGTATAATAAACATCTTAGTGCAAACAAGGATCTTATTACTAGTAGAATGAATTGAGTGGTTAAATAAATATCATGGCAATGTCAAGAGATGCAAATTTTGTAAAAGAATTATTTGGCAAGATAGATACGGCTTGGGATCCCCAACTTATCCTATCTTTTATAAAAAAAATGCAAAAAGAAATAGCCATTCTAAGCAAAAGGGATCCAGGAGTTATCGCATTGGGAGCGGCAGTTGCGATGACAGAAAGTCCAAATACAGTTAAATTAGTTAAAGCATTGCTTGATCTTAAAGCCGATGTGAATGAAGCTGTATCTTATCAAAAAAGTTTTCATTTTCCACTGATTGCAGCTGCGCGAAATGGTTCAGAAAAGACTATAAATTTATTATTAGATCCCAAAGTCAATGTTAAAATTAATATGAAGCAAGGAGCCGAAGGTATCAATGCGCTAATGAGTGCAACGGTCATGAAATATCCAAAAATAGTGACTAAATTGTTAGATGCCAAAGCGAATGTTAACGCAAAAAGTAATATTGGAAATCCTGCAATTATTTATTCAAGTGATGCGCAGATCACAAAGATTTTGTTAGAAAGAAAAGCGGATGTTAATTCTCAAAATAACGACAAAACTACATCACTGATATGTGCTGTGTATAGAGATCAAAAAGAAGTGGTTCAAACTTTATTAGATTTCCGTGCAGATGTTAATTTAAAAAATAACAAAGGATTTACAGCGCTGCAATATTCTAGTTGTGCTAAGCACCTTAAGAAAAAAAATGCTGTTGCAATTTACGGATTATTAAACGCTGAAAATAAAGGTTCTCAAAGTATTACTCAAAAAGAGAGTAGCCAAGTAAGCCGTCCCCTTAAGAGATTGAAAAGTTAATGATATTGAGCAATTTTAGAGCATTTAAGGAAATCTTAAGCAAATCTAGGTTAAAATAGGCTATCTATTTAAAAATAGGCCTATTATGACTCTTTTAGAAAATATGACACCTTTAGAAAGGGATTGGGAAGCCAAAAAAATGGGATATTTAAAAAATCCTTATGGGCTGCGGTGTTAGGATTAGCAGAAGGAGCTGTCATGGGAGGATTTATCACTCTGTGTACCGGTGGATTAGCAATATGGGCACTTCCCATTTGCATGGGTATCATGGCTGCAAAGAGAGGGAGAGATGAATATTTTTTATATCGCGAGCAATTTTTTAAAGAGCCTAAAAAAGTAAGCAAACTCAATCTTTTTACAAATGCGGTAGTAGGCGCTTCAGTAGCCGCTTCAGTAGCCGCAGCAATATGCTTTAAAATAGGCGCTATTTTAGCTCCGTTGACTTTAGGAATATCACTTTTTGTTGGCGGTGTCATCGGTGCAGCGATTGCATGGGGTGAGAGTTATTTGCAGAGCCAAAAGAAGGATTATCAAAATTATACTTCTAAAAAGAATATTGGAAAATTGGTACTATCCTATGTTGTATCAGGTCTGATGATAGCGTTATCTTCTATGAAGCATGGTCTAGGGATAGGAATTAGTTTGATAATAATGCCAATTTTGACTAGATATGCTGGTTTTAGGAAAGCATTTGATGATTATGAATCACTAAAAGTAAAAAATGATCACTATGCATTACTCGGTGCTGGTATCGGGTTTGGCGTTGGTATTGCATTAGCGCTTTTTACAGGTGGATTGTCAATTCCAGTTTGTCTAATAATAGGAAGTGTTGTAGGGGCGGTTTTATCTGAATTATCTGCTTTGTATTTTACCGATAAGCTCGCGACTAAAATAAAACAAAAAAGGGATAATGCCTTGCAGGCAAGCTATGGAACAACGTACGTTAATGATTTTAAAAAAAGTGCGCAATCAAGTCTTTCCTCTGATCGACTTTTAATTTATAAGGGTAAAGGAAAAAGCAATAGCGGCTTAGTGGCTAACAGTTTTTTGCAGTCTAGCAGAAAAGACGATAGCTATGTTGAAATAAGCGATAATAACAATAACCTGTTACCTACTAGTAATGAATTCAAACCTTAGGTTCTTAAGGAAACACCCCCCGCCTTTGCAAAGTCCTTAACAAACTATCCCAATCTTTATCTTCAGCTAACCAGAAATTGCCGTTTATTTTTTTATTTAAAATAATCTGCTGAGGTGCACAAACTTCTAGCACTTTTCTACAGTCGATATATTCTACTTTCCCTGGTTTAATTAAAGCGCAACTGACGGCAAAATTGCTTTTATTAATCACTAAAGCTGACCAATTATTGGGTCTGATATAAGAAGACCATCCAGCACTCACGCCTTTATTTTTTAGATCAGGATGATCAATCCAAATGCCGTCAGTTGATTTATTCTTGAAGAGATAAGCTTGAACAGGCGATTGTTTAGATGCGCCAGGCAGAGTCGTTTGATTTTGTTCAATAGAAAAAGTAATGGGCGTGCAGGGGAATTCTTTGGCAAATGTTGCGCTTATTCCTAGAAAAAAGATCAATAAACTAATCATTAATCGCATGATCGTGAGCCCTCTTATTTATATTATTATTAAAATTAAAATTCATGGTGTGAGCCAATAGCAGTATACTATATAAAATAACAAGGAGGTTCTCTGTGAGAATTATCTTTAAATATTGCATGATTCTTTTTTGTTTTGGCTTGACAGGGTGTTCTATTTTTCATACAACTCCTGAAGAAGATCGGTTGGCGCGCTGTAAAATGCTCAATTCTAAAATTATTTTTAATGGCGCGACAGCCAATCAAACCGTTGCGACGCAACAGCGCGCAGAATTAGAAACATTGTCTAGGAATTATCGTGAAGATGACTGTGAATCAAGATGAAGCACTTGATAATTGGTTAGAAGAAAAACGATCTGCTTATTTGTATCGGGCGATCGCACAATTAGAATCTTACCCGCCACATCAAAAACTTTTTTTAGAGCTTGCGCTACGGGCAGATAGCCAAGCCGCCCTTTGGGAAGAAAAATTACAAGATAAATCAAAAGCCAAAGCTGATTATTCTCCCGATCTACGGACTCGCTGTGTCATTTGGTTGGTTAAACAATTCGGCGCACGTGCTTTGCGTCGGGTATTGGCCGCGATGAAGGTGCGGGGGATGGCAATTTATTTAGGGGGTGAAATTGGCCATACTGTGCCCACACCCGATGAAATGGAACATCGTCATCGCAGTATTAGTCGAGGTAATAATATTCGCGCAGCTATTTTTGGCGTCAATGATGGACTAATTTCTAATACTAGCTTAATTTTAGGGATGGTCGGTGCATCCGCCAGCGCAAATATTATATTTTTAACAGGTGTAGCAGGATTATTGGCAGGTGCCTGCTCTATGGGTGCGGGCGAATATGTTTCTGTGCGTTCACAGCGCGAGATGCTAGAATATCAACTCAATCTTGAAAAAAAAGAATTAGAACTGTATCCTGAAGAAGAAGCCATGGAACTGGCTTTAATCTATGAAGCGCGTGGATTATCTAAAGAAGAAGCCAATAAAGTTGCGCATTTGTTAATTCAAAATCCCGAAAAAGCATTAGAAACTTTAGCGCGTGAAGAATTAGGCATTGATCCGGGCGATTTAGTCTCTCCAACAGGGGCTGCTGTTTCATCGTTTATTTCTTTTGCTATAGGTGCTTTTTTGCCCTTGTTGCCTTTTATTTTTAGCCAATCAAAATGGAATGTTTTTATTATGATTGCGGTGACTGCAATTGCATTATTTGTTGTCGGTGCACTCATGAGCTTATTCACGCAAAAAAATGCTTGGTGGAGCGGGCTTAGAATGATGTTAATTGGTGGTGGCGCTGGGATTTTTACTTATTTAATTGGTGGGTTATTGGGTGTTGATTAAGGCATCTTTAGCGAGAGCATAGAAAAAATTTAGCAAACAAGGTATCTTATGAGTATTATTAGTATTAAATTTAATTAAAAATGATGGTAGGTGAATGGGAAAAAAAAATATTGAAGATCGCTTTGCAGACCGTGAAGCGCAAAATTATGAAAATCCTATCGCCAGTCGAGAGTTTATACTCGACTTGTTAAAAGCGCGTGAACGTCCTATTACTCAACGTCAATTAAATCAAGAACTTAAACTTGATACCACAGAACAACAAGAAGCTTTGCGCAGACGTTTAAAAGCGATGGTTCGAGACGGCCAATTGTTATTAAATCGTCGGGGCGCCTATGGTTTAGTTGAAAAAATGGAATTAATCAAGGGTCGGGTGGTGGGGCATAAAGATGGATTTGGTTTTTTAATTCCTGAGGATGGTGGTGAAGATTTATTCTTAAATGCTCGACAAATGCGCAGCGTCTTCCCAGATGATGAAGTGTTAGCGCGTGTTTCAGGCATTGATCATCGAGGACGTAAAGAAGGCACGGTGGTTGATATTCTACAACGTCATACTCATGAACTCGTTGGACGTTTTTTTAAAGAATCAGGGGTTGCGTTCGTGACCCCGGCTAATCAGCGGATTACTCAAGAGATTGCTATTGATTTAGATAACAGTGAGAAGGCCTTGCCTGGTCAAATTGTCATAGTTTCAATCACTGAACATCCGACTAGTCGATCACGTGCGATTGGTAAAATTATTGGCGTACTAGGTGATCATATGGCGCCTGGTATGGAAATTGATGTTGCTATTCGTAATCATGAATTACCTCACGAGTGGCCAGAAAATGTATTAAAAGAAGCTGACAAAATTTCTTTAATTATTGATGAGAAGCTTTTAGCGAATCGATTAGATTTACGTAAGCTTGCTTTTGTGACGATTGATGGAGAAGATGCTAAAGATTTTGATGATGCGGTTTATTGTGAAAAACGGGGGACTGGCTGGATATTATATGTTGCCATTGCAGATGTCAGTCACTATGTATTATCGCAGACAGCCCTTGACACAGAAGCATTAAATCGCGGTAATTCGGTTTATTTTCCTGCTCGTGTGATTCCGATGTTACCTGAGGTTTTATCCAATGAATTATGTTCTTTAAAACCTAAAGTCGATCGTTTAAGCATGATTTGTGAAATGCATATCAGTGCCACCGGTAAAATTACGCGTTATCAATTTCATGAAGGCGTTATTCGCTCTAAAGCACGTTTGACGTATAATCAAGTATATGAAATGATGCAGCAAAAAGAGTCAGGTGACAGTGAATATGCAGAGGTTTTACCTTATCTTAAAGAACTTTTTGCTTTATATACTATTTTACATAGTGCCCGAAAAAAACGTGGGGCAATTGATTTTGATTTACCCGAGCCTAAAATTGTTTTCGGTACGGGTCGCAAAATCGAACGAATTATTGTCTCCCCTCGCAATGATGCGCATCGTTTAATTGAAGAGTGTATGTTATGTGCGAATATTTGCGCGGCTAAGTTTTTAACGAAACAAGTTTTATCAGGATTATTTCGTATTCATGAAGGACCTGCCGAACAAAAATTAAAAGATTTACATAAATTTTTAGCGGAGTTAGGTTTGAAATTACCGGGGGGTACAACCCCCACGCCGAAAGATTACGCGACACTTTTAAGTAAAGTGGGTATACGAGAAGATGCACATTTAATTCAAACAGTTTTATTACGTTCTTTAAGCCAAGCGATTTACAGCCCTGACAATAAAGGACATTTTGGTTTAGCTTATGAGACTTATACTCATTTTACTTCTCCCATTCGTCGTTATCCTGATTTAGTGGTGCATCGGTTAATTCGTGATACGTTACGGGGGATAAAAATACGTGATGAAATAGACGCCTATCTTGCCAAAATAGGCGATCATTGTTCGATGACGGAACGTCGCGCCGATGATGCTACTCGAGAAGCGATTGATTGGTTGAAGTGTGAATACATGGTTGAAAAAGTGGGTGAAGAATTCAAAGGCGTTATTACTGCGGTGACTAATTTTGGTTTATTTATTGAATTATCAGAAGTCTATGTAGAGGGTCTTGTGCATATTAGTATGCTAAAAAATGATTATTACCAATTTGATCCGATCAAACATATGTTATTGGGTGAAAGAACCGGTAAACGTTATCGTTTAGGGGATGTGCAACAAGTGAAAGTCGTTCGAGTGGACTTAGATCAGCGCGAAATTGATTTAATGCTGATTGATGACAGCATGAATGAAAAACGTCCTAAAAAAATTCTTAAAAAGAAAAATAAACATGAGAAAAGAAAAAAATAATATCTTTGGCATTCATGCTGTTTCTGCATTATTAGAGCAAAATCCCCAACGTATTCATCGTTTGTTGATTTTAAAAGACCGGCACGATCAAAAAATACAAATATTGCTTGAGGTTGCTAAAAAGCATTCGATTAAAATTGAATTTTTATCCCGATTGGCGTTAGATGCTTTAACGCACAATCAAAATCATCAAGGGGTTGTGGCGATTGCTACAGAAAATAAAAAATATACTGAAAGTGATTTAGAGATATTTTTAGATAAGCTAGATGCGCTTGCTAATCCTCCTTTTTTATTAATATTAGATGGGGTGCAAGACCCGCATAATTTAGGGGCTATATTGCGAACGGCAGATGCAGCAGGCGTCCATATGGTGATTGCGCCTAAAGATAATTCTGTGGGGTTAGTGCCAACTGTTTGTAAAGTTGCAAGTGGTGCAGCTGAAACGGTGCCTTTTATTCAGGTGACTAATTTAGCGCGCACCTTGGATTATTTAAAAAAAAGAAATATTTGGATCATGGGAGCCGCAGGAGATGCGGATAAGACGCTGTATCAAGGTAATTTAAAAGGCGCTATTGCAATTGTTTTAGGGGCTGAAGGTAAAGGTCTAAGACGTTTAACATGCGAGCATTGTGATCAACTTTTTAAAATTCCCATGCAAGGGACGGTCACTAGTTTGAATGTTTCAGTTGCGGCAGGAATT
>JABDDD010000006.1:0-59841 GCA_013287765.1 Gammaproteobacteria bacterium
TCCTATTAATAAGGAAAAAAATAATATGCAGGTAGAGGTGATTGTGCAGTAAGCTCCTCGCGGAAAAGTTAAGTATAAAATACTAACCAATACGCTTGTTAAAAATGAAAAAAATATAAAGGGACTTATAAAAAGATAATAATTTAATACATAGATCGCGTCATTTAAAAGAAATAACATTAAAGCAATAAAAAAAGTGACTAAAATAGCAATATAATTTTTTTTGTTGGGAGTTGTTGCATACAAACTAAAAAAAAGAGCATACATTAAAATCGCTATCGAAAAAGCAGGCAATAGATGATAAAACCAGTCTTCTTGTTGGATAATATAAGAAAATAAAAATCCAATTAAACTTAAGAATAAAACTTTTGTTAATTCTGGGTAGCGATTGATTTCATATAAACTAAGATATAATAATACTGAAGAAAAACATACTATTGTCAATAAATTGTTAAGGACGAAGGTTAAAGGTTTTCTTGTCCCAAGATAGCACCAGCGTAAGGCAACTGGCATGACTACTTGCAAATAATCCGTATGACGGATAAAAATTAGCGCTACATAAACTAAAAGAAGAATTATTATTGAAAATATTTCAGGCCGGCATAGGCTCAAGATATTTTTTTTATGGATAAGATAATAAATTTCAATAAGAAAAAATGTCATAAAAAAATAGGGTTTAAACATGAATACTGAGCCTGCCATTAATCCTATCGTTATTGCAACGTAAAGATTTATAGGCTTTTTTTTTAAACGCAGCGTCATCATTAAAAGATAAGGCATGGTCAAAATAAATAATAAATGTTCTCGTTGTCCAAAGTCTGAAACAGGTAAAATAAGAAAAAGCGTAGCCAGGATGACTAACAAAAATCTCACGATAGAAATATCTTGCTTTGAAAAAATTTGCTTGAGAAAAACATAAGAAATATTTAATGAAATAGCCGCTAAAAGAAATACATAAATTTTCATAGATAAAAAAACATTAATTGAGAAAATTTTACTAAATAAAATAACTGGACTATTAAAATAAAGCACCCAAGGCGGGTTATTTTCAAAGAAATTATTGGTATAGGTTCCGCCTGATAACATTCTTTTCGTGGCTTCCAGTAACCAACTGACATCAACATTCACTAAAATATTAGACTGAATAAACCAAGCTAGTGAAAAAATTAAAATAAAAATAATTAGAAAAGCTTGTCGCTGTAGGAATTGAAACAACATAATGATATCTTCTTTATACTTAATATACCCTGGTGGGCGCGCTATGCTTTGCCCACCCTACATTTTGATTTATTCAAAAAAATACTTAACAATCTGATTGTTATGATTCTTTTTAAAGTCCACCAGGCGCTTTGAAATGGACGCATGGTGCTGACACCAATTCTTTCGTGATAATCAATAAAAATAGTATGGACTTTATAGCCTAAAATCATAGGTTTTAATAAAAGCTCAACAGGCAAAGCAGCCCCTTTGGCTTGAAATTCAATATTATCTATCATACTTTTACGATAAGCGCGCATTCCACTGTGTAAATCGGTCAACTTACGAAAAAATAAAACCGTTGCAATCAAGGCAAAAAAAACATTTGCAAAATAGTTTAACCAAGGCATGGCGGCTGGTTTACTTTTCAATCTCGAGCCATCCACTAAGTCATAGCCTTTCTCCAAAATAAGACATGCAAGTATTGGAATTTGTTCTGCAGGATAAGTATTATCGCAATCCATGGTAATAACAACTTCGCGTGTACTTTTACGTAAGGCGCGTTCCATTGCAGGCCCATATCCGCGCGGAGGAAATTGGCGTATGACTCTTGCACCTAATTTTTTTGCGATTTGCGGGGTATTGTCTTTGCTCGAATCGACAATAAGTATTTCAGCTCCTGGAATATTTTTTTGAATATCTTTAATGACGCTTGCAACGGATGCCGCTTCATTCATCGTGATCATTGACACTGTCACTTTGCTTCCTATTGATATTGCGGGCACAATTCACTCCTGGTGCTTGTTAATTTTATTAATGCACTTTTTAAGTAATCTGACTTTAATTGCTTAAAATCGCCTTTATCATTATTTAAGTCTATCGCAATTTTTATCGCTCGATCTACTGCCATATCAATATTAATATATTCAAAATAACTAAAACGACCTAGTAAAATGATACCAATAGAGGAAAACCATGCTCTGACTTTTTGCGCATTCTCCTCATATCCAACATCATAGACAACATAAGATTGATCTTTTCGATCAACACGTTCTAAAATAATATGTTCATCATTAGGAAGCAAACCTCTTTTTTGTAGACCTTGTTTTGTATGTGCTAACATTTCTTCTGCGGTTTTATGCCAAATATTTGAATTTTTCGCACAGGTAATTTCTGCTTGCAAGCTATAATAGCCTTCAGGTCCATTGGCAGATGAAAAAGTACAAGGAAAACTAATACGATTCACCCAAAAGTCAGATTCAGGAAAATAAACTGCCGTATATTGATGTGGATCAATTCCACGAATACCGAAAGACACAATAAACATTGGATTAACAATCAATTGCTCAATGGCTATTTTAATTTCATTAGGTACTTTTATATCTAGTTTATATAAAATCTCATGCACTGGCATGGTGCTAATGACTTGATGATATTCGCGGGCAATTCCTGTTTGATCAATCAAGCGAATTTTTTTATTATCAGTCAATTGTATTCTATCTACATTAAATTGATAGATGATAGTGGCTGATTTTTTCCATGCTTCACAAATCGCTTGATAGCCACCTGTTGTTGGATAAAAATAATAAAGCTGATGCAAATAGCCTTCTGTGCTATAGCCAAGAGAAGATTTCAAAATATCTTCTGCGGGTGGATTGGGAATTCTATCGGCTAAACTCATTGAAAGTTTTTCGACAGGAATATTCCATACTTTTTCATTATAAGGGAATAAATATCGGGAACAAATGCCTTCACCAAAAGTTTTTAAAAACCATTCACGCATATTGTTTGGAATAGAATATTGATTTTTGTATTGATTGAAAATAAAATGCCGAATACATTCATAATTATCTTCAAGCGGCAGTGAATGCAGGTCATTTTCAAATGGATATTTAATAATCCGATCTTTAAAAGAAATTTTATTATTTCTTTTGCAGCGATTGATGTTTTCCCCAAGTGTTGCAATAATAAAATCTAAAATTAATTGATCTTTCGAAAATAAAATATGTGGACCATAATCAAATGTAAATCCTTTTTCAAAAAAAGAGGAAGCGTGACCGCCTACATGATTGTTACTTTCTACTATTTCAGCAGATTTTTTCAGAAAAAGATTGACTGCTAATCCAGAGGGTCCAGCGCCAATAATGCCAAAGTGGCTAGACATTAATGATCTCCATTTTAAATTTCTATTTCCGATATTTTAGTTTTTTTTAAATGTTCTATCATGGCCAAGGCTGATTCTCTGATCGACTGCGCAGAATTATATTTGCAAATCCAGCCTAATGATTTAATTTTATCTGTGTTAAGACGTACGATCGGTACATCACCATTCCAGCCTCGATCACCACCGGTAAATTTAAAAATAACTTGTTTTTTTAACCCCATGCATTCTGTAATGATGTCTGCTATTTCACCAACCGTTATATAATCTCCTGTTGCAACATTATAAACTTCAAAAGGAGTCTGTAATTTTTCATTGACCAAAAGAACCGCTTGAATAACATCTTGAATATGTACATAAGATTTACTTTGATGACCGTCTCCTAAAATCAATAATGATTTTTGATTTTGCAGTAATTTTTTTATAAAATCATAGCCAACCCCATGTGTTTGTCGAGAGCCGACTACATTGCCGAAACGAAAAACACAAGCTGTGAGGCCAAACATATGGCAATAACTGGAAATAAAAGCCTCACCCGCAATTTTACTTGCGCCATAGGGTGAAATAGGATACAGACGGCCTTGGTCTTCTATGCTTTCTTGCTCACCGACATCACCATACACACCGCTTCCTGACATATAAATCATTCTTTTTATTTTATTAAGGCGGCTTGCTTCTAATACTTGATAAGTTAAATAAATCCCATCGGTGAAATCGATGCTGGGTGTTATCGCTGCTTGAGAAATATCGGAATTTGACGCAAAATGCATGACAACTTCATGGTCGCTCATGGATTCTGTTAATAATCTTAAGTCTTTCGCATCACCTCTTATCACTGATAAACGATGATCGTGATGATGATGTTCAAAGTGCCATTCTTTACCTGTTGAAAAGTTATCGTATAGCGTTACTTTTTGCACGGTATTTTGTTTAAGTAGTGCATCGATAAAATGAGAGCCAATAAATCCTGCCCCACCAACAAGAAAGAAGGTTTTAAAAGACATTGAACTATCCTTATTGATTATATTTATTGATTATATAGTTATATTATTCATGATAATCAAAAATCGCAAATCCATTTTCTTTCACCAGCGCATCTCGTTGCGCGGTTTTTAAATCTTCATTAACCATTTCAGTGACTAGTTGGTCAAAAGTAATTTTTGGTTGCCAGCCTAATTTTTTATGTGCATTTGTTGGGTCTCCTAATAAAGACTCTACTTCCGCAGGTCTGAAATAGCGAGGATCAACTGTCACAATACATTGCCCAGTAGTTTTATGAAACGCTTTTTCATCTAAACCATTTCCTTGCCATACCAAAGGTATTTCTAATTTTTTCAGCAGCTAGTGTAATAAAATCGCGAACACTATATTGCTTTCCAGTGGCAATCACAAAATCTTCAGCTTGCGTTTGTTGGAGCATAAGCCATTGCATTTCGATATAATCACGTGCATGACCCCAATCACGTTTTGCATCTAAATTACCGATATATAAACAATCTTGTAAGTTTAATTTCACTCGAGCTAAAGCACGCGTTACTTTTCTGCTAACAAAAGTTTCACCGCGAGTAGGCGATTCATGATTGAATAAAATGCCATTACAAGCATAAATACCATACGCTTCTCGATAATTAACAGTGATCCAGTAAGCATATAATTTTGCAACACCATAAGGAGAACGCGGATAAAAAGGCGTTGTTTCTTTTTGCGGTGTTTCTTGCACTAGACCATATAATTCTGAAGTAGAAGCTTGATAAAAACGCGTCTTTTTTTCCAAACCTAAAATACGAATAGCCTCTAAAATTCGCAAGGCACCTAATGCATCAGCGTTAGCAGTATACTCAGGCTCTTCAAAAGAAACTGCCACATGACTTTGTGCCGCTAAATTATAAATTTCATCCGGTTTGACTTGTTGAATAATACGTATCAAGCTGGTCGAATCAGTCATATCCCCATAATGCAAAATAAAATGTCTATCTCTAACGTGCGGGTCTTGATACAGATGATCAATGCGGTCAGTATTAAACAAAGAAGAGCGGCGTTTAATGCCGTGAACAATGTAATCTTTATTCAATAAAAACTCAGCTAAATAAGCGCCATCTTGACCTGTAATACCGGTAATTAATGCAACTTTTCTCATGGAAATATGTAACCTCATTAATTAAAATAAAACTTCTTGGATTTTCGTTGTTTCCAAGTTAAATCCAGCTTGAAGGGCATCATTATAAAACATTTTAACCGTCTCTAGGGAATATTGATGTAAATCTTTGCCAACCAAGGTTATTTTTTTTAAAATATCAGGGGTGGCAGTGATAATTTGACAGCCAATTATATCTGCTTGAAAAATATTAAGTAATTCTCGAGGACTTGCCCAAATTAATTCCAGTTGAGGGGAGGCGCGTAGTAATTCTAAAGAAGCTGTCATCAAAGGTAAGGGATCACGGCCAGTATCAGCTACTCTTCCTGCAAATACCGAAATAAACGCAGAAGGGCCCATAGAGAGTGCTGCAACCGTATCGCGCACTTGACCTAGCGTGAGTAGTGCTGTCACATTTTGCTTGATGCCAGCCTTTGCTAACGCTTGGATTAATTTATAAGCGGGCTTGCCTTCAGTATTCATCACCGGAATTTTTACGTAAACATTTTCCCCCCAGTTGGCGATCTCCATGGCTTGTGCATACATTTCATTAAAATCATCAGAAAAAACTTCAAAAGAAATAGGGCGATCTTTAATATAAGATAAAATCTCTAAGGCAAAAGCTTTATAATCACGAATACCGGCTTTATGCATTAAAGTGGGATTAGTGGTAAAACCCTGAATAAGAGGATTTTGATACATTTCTAATATATTTTTAATATCTGCGCCATCAGAAAAAATTCTTACTTTTAAATTTGATATTGACTGAAACATAAATAATTATCTCCTTGATATAATCCATTGCATTGCATCCTGTAAAGAATAAGCAGTAAAATCAGCAGAAGTTGGTTGACGTTCTTCATAGTGAGCATGCATCCAAATGGTTTGACAACCTGCTTTTTTACCTGCTTCAATATCTTTCCACCGATCACCTATCATAATACTTTTTGTTAAATCAATAGCGTGTTGTTCGGCGGCTGCAAGTAACATTCCAGGTAATGGCTTGCGGCAAAGACAATGATCTTGATCATCGTGATAACAAACACGTATTTCATCTAATGGTAGTACAGTCATTAATTTTTCATGAATACTATTAACAGCATCCTGTGTGGTGATTCCTCTTGCTACATCAGGTTGATTGGTCGCGCCAATTAATAAATAGCCTTGTGATTTTAGAATAGCTAACGCATGTGGTACATCTTCTGGTATAGAAAGCTCATGCAAATTAGCAGGCGAATAAGGTTTGCCATTTTTTAATATTACCTGATTTAACACACCATCACGATCCAAGAAAATGGCCTTTTTCAAATAACAGACTCCCATTTTGTTTGTACGCTTTTAAGCTTAGGATGTGAAACTAACAAATGCCAAATGACTGCTTGAAATGCTTCAGCGTGCGGCGTGATATTATCTGAATTAATTGTCGGAATAATAATGCAGGCATCGGCAATTTTTGCAGTATATCCACCATCTCGACCGACAATACCAATTATTTTACTATTAATCTTTTGGGCATATTGTAAAGCGAGTACTAAATTCGGGCTGATATTTTTTTCAAGATTACCGCCGCCCACTGATAAAATAAATAAAATATCTTTTTCATTTAAACGACTGGTCTTAAGCCAACTTGCAAAAACAGTAGCCCAGCCTTCATCATTGGTGCGTGCTGTAAGTTCTGATACATTATCAGTGGGCGCATAGGATTCTATATGAGCAATTTTACGAAAATCATTCACCGCATGAGAAGCATTGGCGGCACTTCCACCCACTCCTAAAATAAATAATCGTCCATGTTGTGCTCTTGCTGTTGCTAAGAGATCGACGATTTTTTCTATTTGAAAAATATCTAA
This sequence comes from Gammaproteobacteria bacterium, assembly GCA_013287765.1. Lineage (GTDB taxonomy): Bacteria > Pseudomonadota > Gammaproteobacteria > DSM-16500 > DSM-16500 > JABDDD01. The sequence continues at coordinate 7,343 of JABDDD010000006.1, forward strand.
ATGATTAATAATTTGGCTGGCTTCATTGAGAAATTGTTTGACAAATTCCATCTATTTTTCCTCTTTAAGATATCTCGACTGTTTTTTAAATATTCGCCTAATTCTTCTAAACCGGTGAAAGAACCGATTTCATAAAAACGTTGATGCACCAGATAGCTTGCTAATTGTTGTTGTTTTAATAAATCTTGATAAAGATCAGCTAGATCAAATTTTTCAAATGGTGTTATTTTATCAAAAGCACTTTTGTGAAATACCCCCAGACCGTAATCAATATGCTGCATGTTGGGAGATTTATTTTTTTTATCATAAATTATAATTTTATTATCAGAAAATAATACATTACTTTTATCCCATTGCTCATTATTTTTTAAAACAGTCATTAATGCTTTTTTGCCTTGTTGTAAATAAGCAGATTGAATGGCTAAGTAATCACAACATAAATAAGAATCACCATATAAAACAAAAAAATTATCAGAAAGTGTTGCAAGTGCTTGCTTTAAAGCACCGGCTGTTCCTAATAATATGGGACCATCTGATACATAAGACACTTCTAAACCAAAACGATGACCATTGTCTACATAATTAATTATTTGTTCACCTAAAAAACCGGTACAAATCACCACTTTTTCTATATTATTTTTACGTAATAATTCTAATTGATAATGAATAAAAGGTTTATTATTTATCTTGACAAGAGACTTAGGTAAAGTATGGGTGATAGGATGTAACCGCGTGGCAAGGCCGCCTGCTAAAATGACAACTGGAAATAAATTATTTTTCATGATTCAGTCACTACCTGTGTTCCTAAAAAATCAAAGCGAAAACGAACTTCAGGTAAGCCTGCTTTTCGCATGGTTTCTTTTAGTTTAAATTTATCTTGTGCATAAAACATTAAAAAACCACCACCACCTGCGCCGATTATTTTGCCACCGAGCGCGCCATTTTCAATCGCTAATCGATACCATTCATCAATATGATGATTGCTCATATTGCCAGAACGGGATTTTTTATACTGCCAATGCACATTCATTAATTCTGCAAATTCTGTTAAATATCCTTTTTCTAAAGCTTCTTTACTTTTTAGCCCAAGTGATTTAATAAAATGTAAATTATTAATCATGTCTTGATCAATCTCTTTGGTTTTTTTATCTTGTTCTTGTAAGATATTTGAGGCAGAACGAGAATAACCGGTAAAAAATAATAGTAAATTATCTTCAAGATTAAATAAAGTATCTTGACTAATATTGAGCGGAGCGGCTGTGACTGCATGATTTTCACAAAAGTTAAAGCAAGTAATGCCACCATACGCTGCAATATATTGATCTTGTTTGCCGATAGGTTCTTTTAATACATTTAATTCAATATGACAGGCTTCTTCTGCTAATTCTTTAGGGTGAATTAAATGTTTTTTAAGTGTATGCAGTGCTTTTAATAAAGCAGTGGTAAAACTACCAGAGGATCCTAAACCGGTGCCTGCTGGAATATCCGCCATGCTGGTGATTTCTAAATGAGGGGCGGTAATATTTAAATATTTTAATGATTCACGGATAATTGGATGTTCTACTTCATCGATTGATTTGACGCGTTCTAGTTTAGAATATTTAATAATCAGTTCTTCAACGAAAGTAAGATGTAGGGTGATATAAACATATTTATCAATAGCAGCAGAAATTAAAAAACCACCATGATTTTGATAATAAGAGGGTAGATCAGTTCCACCACCGCCAAGAGAAATACGTAAAGGGCTTCGCACAATAATCATAGATTAGATATCCTATAAATTTCTTCTACAATTTTTAATGCAGCATGTGCATCATCAATACTAGGTTTTGACGGTCGATTAAGCTTTATATCGTCAATGAATTCAGAAAATTCAGTTTCCCAAGAATTATCAGCCATTGGATATTCCCACATAGCCGTATCAGGTGGCCCCATGGCAGGTGTCATTTTATAGAAAGCCAATCTTTCAGTTCCATAACTGCCGCCTAAGCCATTAATATCAATTTTCCCAGTTTTGCCATAAATTTCAAAAGAAAAAAGATTTTTCCACTCAGTGCAGCTTGCATGCAAAAAAGCAGTTTGCTTTTTAGGGGTTTTAAGCATTAAAAATCCATTATCATCAACAGGCATATCCCAATAATAAGTATGTGCATGTCCTTGTACTTCACTAAAATCTCCTAAAAACCAGCGGGCTAAATCAATTAAATGCACGCCTTGATCGATTAATTCACCGCCCCCTGATAAATGCGGTTGTGCTCGCCATTCTTTATCATAGCCGATTCGCCCACCATGGCCATAACGCCCGCGAATAAACATTAATTCTCCTAACTCACCTTGATCAATCAATTCGCGTGCTTTTAAAAAAGCACGGTGATAACGATGATTAAATCCCACGCGAATGTGTACGTGGTTTTTTTTGGCAATCGCTAAAATTGGCTTTAATTCAGCCGTATTTCTGCCAGCAGGTTTTTCAATTAGAACATGTTTATTTGCAGTAATAGCTGCAAGTGAAATCTCTGCCAGTGTCGCATGCAAAGTTGCGATAATGACAATATCAATATCAATATCAATATCAGTATTTGATGTATGCAAGATCTGATGCCAATCAGTAAAAGCTTTGCAGCCAGGGTAGAGTGCAGCAAGTGCTTGTGCTTTTTCAAGCACGATATCAACACAGGCAACTAATTGATGATCTTTTAAGGTGGATGCGCGTTTTTTTCCGATTAATCCACAACCGATAATGGCTATTTTCATTGATCATGTTCCCATTTTTTTCCACGGTCTTCAGGGACAATTCGTCTTAAAGTATAAATATCTGACTGATCAAGTTCTTGTTTATAACGCGATAAATCCTGCCAAGGATCCCACACTGCGCTTAGTAATTTTCCAGTGATACTATTGCTTTCTGCTGAAGCTAAAAAGGCACAGAGTGATGCGCCTATCTCTAATGAAGTGCCCCCGGTTTTTTGTTGTTGCAGTGACTGTTGGTAAAATGCATCTCCTACTTTATCAGGGCCTGCTGTTAAGACTTCTGCTAATAAGCGGGTATTTAATGCGCCCGGTGCAACAGTATTTACATCAATATTAAAAGATTTAAGTTCCAGAGCTAGAGTTTCTGCAAATCGCACCACACCTGCTTTTGATGCAGCATAAGCACTTAAATAAGGCATAGGTTTGGTCGCGCCTCCGCCTGATAAAATAATTATTTTACCTGCTTTTTTTTGTTTAAAATGCGGGATGACACTGCGGCATTGTAAAACAGTTCCTTTTAGGTTGATATCAATTGCATGTGACCATTCTTGCCAATCAATTTCATCAATCGCACCTTTGGTGCCATAAATGCCAGCATTAGCGATTAAAATATCTATCGTACCCATTTTTTCTAAAGATTGAATCACTAAATTTTCGACATCTTCTATTTTGGATATATCAGCAGGAAGTGCAAATATTTTTGTTGAATGATTAAGTGCTAATAAATCTGCCTGTGCTTTAAAAAGCTGATTTTGATTGCGAGCACATAACATCACATTCGCACCTTCTATTACAAAATGTTTTGCAACGGCTAATCCAAATCCTTGACTTGCCCCACTGATAATGGCATTTAATCCATTTAATTTTTTTAGTGTCATGGCTGATACCCGACAGAAAAATAACGAATGCGTTTATCGTTTGAAAATATTTTTAAAAGCGCTCCTCCTGCATCAAAAACAGCAGGTTGTTTAGAATTTTTTAATAAAATATCAGCAGTCAGCATTTGCAATTCAGGTAAATCAGTTGCCACTAAAATAGCATCTACATTATAAAGCGCATCTTGTAACGTATTTTTTAATTGGATAAAATGCATGGTTTCTGGTAATGATTTTACTTTTGGATCATAAGCTAAAACAGACATGCCTTGTTCTTTTAACCAGATACAAGCTTCAATTGCGCTTGATCGTCGCAAAGTATCTGTTCCTGCTTTATAAGCTAAACCTAAAACAGCAATAGTCTTATTTTTTAGTGGGTTTAATATGTCAGTGATACGCTTTAAAGACCATTGTTGATGGGAAAGATTACTAATGGGTAGAGAATTTATTAAAGGAATATTGGATTGAGTTTTATGCCCCATTTCAATTAAATAATTAACATCTCGTGCTAAGGTGCCACCAGCAATGGCATGGCCTGGTTTAAGATAAGCTTTTGGACCAATACGACTTTCACTTTTTAAACCAAGTTCCACATCAGCAGCATTGGCGCCTACTTTTTCGCAGAGTGTGGCTATTTCATTAATAAAAACAACAGAGGTTGCCAGAAAAGCATTTAATGCATGTTTAGTCATTTCTGCTGATTCTATAGACATCCAAATAATATTAGCAGAAAATCGATTTAATAATAATGCAATGCGAGTTTTATCTTTTTCTTGTTCTATACCTACAATAATGCGCTCGGGATGGGTAAATACTTCGATGGCTTTGCCAAGTCTTAAGTTTTCAGGGCTAAAGCCAAAAGTAATATTTTTATCAAAATACTGTTCTTTGCAATAGATCGATAATTTTTTTGTGCTGCCGACTGGTAACTGTGAAGAAATTAAAATTAAAGTCTCTTTTGCCACAAAAGGTAATATTGCTTTTATTTGAGTGATAACTGATTCAACATCTGCTATATCATTATTATCAACTGGCGTATCAAAAGTTACCCAGATAAAATCAACAGTTGATAATGTACCAGGTTCGCTGACAAAAGTTAATTGCTTTGATTGTACACCTTCTGCAATCAATTCGTTTAATCCAGGTTCGTAAAGGGGCGCTTTATTTTTTTTTAGTTCATTGATGACTAAGCTATCTGGATCATAAGCAATGACTTCTATACCTGCTTTTGCTAAAGCAGCTGCTGTGACGACGCCTAAATGCCAAAGGCCAAAAACCGCTATTTTCATGAGCGCATCTCCATGACCCAAGGATTTTGATGTAAATATTGAATAGTGTGCATAATGCCTTGTTGAATAGTCAATCTGGGTTGCCAACCTAATTGCCGAATACGTGTGCAGTCTAGTAAAATAAAAGGATTATCACCAATCCAACCACGCTCACCACCAGAATATTTTTTTTGCGGAGATAATTTTAAATAGTCGCAGATCCAACTGATAGAATCATTCACTTCACAATATTCATCAGTTCCTAAATTAAAAATATTTACTTTTTCTTTTGCGTTTAGCACAGCACACAATACAGCATCTAAACAATCTTGAATATATAAATAGGATTTACGTTGTTTGCCATTACCTAATACCAGTAAATTATCAGGATTTTTTAATAGTTGGTGATAAAAATCAAATACATGACCGTGGGTGTATCTTTCTCCTAAAATCGAGACAAAACGAAAGATAAAACTTTGAAAGTTAAATCCTTCACAATAAGCTTGTATTAATCCTTCTGCTGCTAATTTTGAGGCGCCATATAAAGAGGTTTGTGTGGGGAAAAAAGCGGTCTCAGGCGTAGGGGTGATAGGGGCTTCACCATAAATAGAACCAGTGGATGCAAAGGCAATTTGTTTGACATTATTAGCACGCATGCTTTCTAACACATTGAAAGTGGCAATGGTGTTTTGTTCTAAATCTTTATTGGGATGATGTGTGCCAAACCGTACATCTGCATTGGCTGCAAAATGAAAAACAAAATGACAATTTTTCATGCTATGGGTTAGTAAATCACGATCTAATAAATCGCCTGTGATTAAATTAAAATTCGGATTTTTTCTTGCAAGTGTTAAAAATTCATGTAAGCCAGTTGAGAAATTATCATAGCCACTGACAGTATGACCATCTTGTAATAATCGATCTGTTAAATTGCTACCAATAAATCCGGCGCATCCCGTAACAAAAAAATGCATTTCCTATTTTCCTTTTTTATTTTTTGTCCTAATTATTGACATAAGATAACTGATATTTATTATTCTGCCAACAAAAAAATTATTTATACGCAATAAATAAAGTAGGATTGACTGGCGTTAAAATAGCAGGTATTTTATAGCCATAAATAATTACCCAACGCCCGATTGGGATAGGTTTTATTTCTACTTTGTTAAATTTAGTATTTAACATATTTCTAAGTGTTTTAACCGAATATTGTAATGTGGCAGGATGATTCAAAATTTTATCTATTATACGAGAAGTTATTGGGAAAACTAACTTTTCAAAATGATAAAACCAACTAGGGACACAAGATTCAACAATAATCATTTTGCCGCCAGGTTTCAAGACACGATGGGCTTCATCAATGGCTGTCATCACATTTTTAATAGAAGCACTGCAAGTCTTGCCAATCAAATGATGAATCAACATCACCATCAAAACTGCGTCAAAATGATTATTTTTCTCAGGAACAGCCAAAGCACTTCCTTGTTTGAGTATCACATTAGGTGGGGAAATTAAAGAAGTGGGTGGTTTATCTAAAAATAAATCAAGTCCAATAATTTGTGTGATTAATTCGACATTGTAATCAAATACTCCACCATTCCCAATATCCAATAATAAAGTAGTATCTTGAATGGCCTCATTAACATGAGTACGTATAGTATTATACGTATCTAATGTTTTTACTTTTTCTGAGTATTTATCAAATTTATCGCGGAAAAAAGCAATATTATGTTTAATATTCTCAGGCGTTTGTCCTTCATCTTGCGTGGTCATTTTTTTTTATCCTTGTAAAGGGTGAGCAAACAGCGTATTCCCACAGGGTATGAAATAAAATTACCTAATTTTAATTCGGTTTGCATTAATAAATGTAAAAGTGGATTACGTTTTGTTGCATTAATATTTTTTTCTATTTGTTTTTTTTGTGAGCTTTCTGATGCTTGATTGAAACGTTGATTATATTTTTTAACTAACCAAAATCCTGGATAGAGAAAAAAACCTAAATGCGATTGTTTTTTTATATTAAAACCAACAGATAGCGCAAGTGCTCGTAAATCTTTAGCACGATAGCGTCGATAGTGCATTAACATTTTGTCATAGCAATCATATAGCTTTGGATTAGCTGGTACTTCAATCACCAAGGTGCCGCCTGGTTTTAAAATGCGATAAACTTGTTGTAGTGCTGTTTTATCTGCTTTAATATGCTCTAAGACATTTAACATAATCACGGCATCAATACTTTGATCTGGAAAAGGACATTGCGTGATGTCGAAACGAAATAAAGGAATTTTCGGTATTTTTTGGCTTAATTTTTGTAAAGGCTCTATGACAACATCAGAACCCATGATGCAACAATCTGAAAAAACAGTGCATAAACGTTCTAACATAAAACCTGATGAACAACCCACTTCAAGAATAGTAGATTGTGCGGATAAATGCGCAGATTGAAGTTGCGAAATAGCATGATCTCGAGAGGCGCAATCAATAAAATGTTGATCACCTGCTGATTCTTCATGAAAAAAAGTTAAATCATCATTCCAACCTAAAGAATTAAAACTATATTCCAAAACATTTATTGGGTTATTATTAAGGGTAAATCCATGGCCATTCCAAATAGGAATACTATCTGAGATTGGCGGTAATTTAAAAGGAAGTTCCATCATGATTTTTTTTCTCAATTATTTTATCAACAATAAACATAGGTCGTCTTTTGACTTCATCATAAATTCGACCAACATATTCGCCCATTAATCCTAAACATAATAATTGAATCCCGGAAAAAAAAGTCACAATAATAACCGTGGTTGATAGCCCAGGGGTGAGAGGAATATTATTGAATTTTTGCAAAACATACCAAGTGCCTAATAAAAAACTAAATCCAGCAATAATAGCGCCTGCAATGGACATCATTTGCAAAGGACGACTACTAAAGCTAATTAAGCCGTTTAAGCCTATTTTTAGCGAACCGGTGAAACGATTATAGTTACCTTTGCCGGCAAAACGTTTGTCGCGATCATATTCTATAAAAGCTTGTTTAAACCCAACATAGGCGACTAAACCTCGCAAAAACCCATGTGTTTCATTTAAGCCCCGTACTTCTTCAATGACACGCCTGGTCATAATTCTAAAATCGCCAGTATTTCGTGGAATTTGAATATCACTTAATCGATTAATGATTTTATAGCCTAAATAAGAAATAAAGCGTTTTAATAGAGTCTCGCCTTGTCGTGACCGGCGTTTAGCATAAACGACCTCAAATCCTTCCTGTAATTTTTGGTACATAGATAATATCAATTCTGGGGGGTCTTGTAGATCCACATCAATAACCACAGCTGTTTTACCCGCACAATGCAGGATTCCAGCAAGTGTTGCAGAAGGTTGACCAAAACGGCGAGAAAAGAGCATTAATTTTATATTAGCATTGCGTTCAATTTCTTGTCGAATGACTTCTTCCGTATTATCAGGAGAGGGGTCTAGGCAAAAAATAATTTCATAAGAAAGATCGTGATCAGCTGTATGTAAGGCATTCTCCATGCGCGCTAAAAAAGCTTGAATATTATTAGATTCTTTATAGACAGGCACAATAATAGATATATTTGGGATAGATATATTAATGGGCGGCAATCCTATATTCTCCATAGTTCTCTCCTTAAAACACTTGTGGATTATATTCCTGAATCTTCTTTCATTTCAAGTTTATTTATTAACAATAAATTTTTTACTCTAAAAGAAAGTGGTCGAAAATCATTGTTGCGGCAATAGTCATGCATGATAAACCATTTATCAGTATGGATTTGAATAGAATGTTTGCCTGTGTTTAAGGGTTCTTTTAAGATAAGATCAATTAAAAAGCTTTTTTGATGAATCGTATAAGCAGCTATTTTTTGTTGATTAATATAAATAGTTAGCTCTAGAGATTTTAGAAACTGAAACTCTCCTTGTAATTGGAACTGTTGCACGGGAGACGTGACCTCCATTATTTTTGTTAAGTGAGGCCCGACCCAGTGATCATCCCAAACTTGTTGATAATTTAAATAAGCCATGACTTGCGGATATTGACTTAATAATTTTTGCGGAGAGGTTGGATTTTTGAATATAGGTTTTAGACGCGTATGGCATTTTGCAAAGTAAATAACATCTAAACCCAATAAAAGCCCGATTAATTTCTGCAGCGGTTGACTATCTTTTTTTAAATATGTTCTAGTTTTTGATATACGTTTAGCGTTGATAAGTGAAAATGCGAGTTGCAGATAGAATGCTGAAAAAGGTTTTCGCCAATATTTTTTGCTGATTTCAATTGATTTTTTTAAACGAATTTCATCATTGATTAAACTGGTTTTAGCAGCTGTATGTAATCTATAATATGCAAATATTTGATTAATAAAATGAAAATGATAATGCTGACTGTATCGACAAAATAGATCATAATCTAAGACCCATTGTTCATTTTCATCTAACCCACCATAGCGTAGATACACTTCTTTTGACCAAAAAACAGCAGGCTGTGGGATGCCATGACCTTTCCATATTTTCAATAAACGTTGATGATTGACGAAATAACTTGGATGCTCAATATGTAAAATATCATTGTTTTCTCGCATAAATAAACAACGACCCATCACAATATAGTGTCCTTTTTGTGGATCAATTTCTAAAGCGATGCGATGAAAAGTATCAGGTTTAAAAGTATCATCAGAGTTTAAAAAACAAAAAATATCACCTGTTGCAATAGCAAATCCCTTATTAATCGCATTAGCTTGTCCCTTATCAGGTTCGCGAATCACTATGAGATGAGGATATTTTGCTAAAATATGCGGTGTTTCATCAGTTGACATATTATCAACAATAATATGCTCATAGTTTAGATAATTTTGTGCGATAACACTTTTTATAGTTTGTTCGATATAACATCCTTGATTGAACGAACTGGTAATGATCGAAATACGCGGTAAGATTCTTGTATTTGATATAAAGTTAAAGTGTTTAACTTGTTTGTTGATGTATTTTTTTAAAAAGTGCCAAGGTTTCAAGTGTATTCTTCTTCCATGAAAAATGTTTAGATTGCTGAAATCCTTTATTTATTAAGGTTTGCCTTAATTCTTTATTTTTTATAATGTCTTTAATATTATCAGCCATTAATTCATAATGATTTGGATCAGATAATAGTGCCGCATCATAAGTAATTTCAGGTAAGCTCGTTTTGTTACTGCAAATAACCGGACAACCACTTTGCATGGCTTCAAGCACAGGCATGCCAAATCCTTCAAAAAGTGAAGGGTAGACTAAAGCAAGTGCTCCTCGATAGAGACTTGCTAAATCTGTATGTGGACAATATCCTAAAAACCGTACTTGATTTTCTAAATTTTTCTCAATAATTAATTTTTCAATAATCGGTTGAGCTTCACGTTTACCGCCGGTACAAATTAATTGAGGTGTTAAATGATATTTTTGTTTAAGAATATGTAAAGCATGAATGGCCGCCACATGATTTTTATGATGCCAAGTGTGTGCTGGAAAAAATAAATAAGTATTGGGTGTTAAGCCATATTTTGTAAAAACTTCTTGATCAGTTACTTCTGGCTTTGCAGAAAAAATAGGATCAGCTGCTAATAAAATAGTTGAGATTTTATCAGGATTCACTTTTAATTTTTCTATTAAAGTTTGTCGAGTAAATTCTGAAATAGCAATAATATGGCGCGCTTCATTAATAGACTGACAATAATCTGATTTTCTTTTCTGTAAAATATCTTCAGGAAAAAAATCCGGGAAAAATTCATGCTGAATATCTGGCACCATTAAAATATTAGGACGTGCATAAAGATCTTGGCGAATATAACCAGGTAGTGAGTAAATCATGTTAACATCTAGTTCGCGCATAAATTGTAAATGAATTAAATTATTAGTATAAGCATGCGAAATATTTAATCTAGATAATACTTTACCGCCCAGCATTTTTAACCGTTTTTGTAATTGATAGCGATAACTTTGATAATAAAGCCGAATATTAGATTGCGTCAGTAAATAAGGGTCTACTTGAGATTTTGGGTGTAATAAAAGAGTATACTGATTGGTTTGATCTAGTTGGCACAGTTCTTTGAGAAAAGAACGTGCAACATTCTCAATACCACCAGCAAGTCCTGGTACCATCCAACGTAAATCAATTGCTACGTGCAAGGCTTTTTTAATAGGTGTTATTGATTGTATAGTTTTAAAATATTGTTGACCTATGGTTTGCGGACAATGATTATTTTTAGCAATCTTTTTTCCATGTAGCGATAATTGATGACGATAGTCTGGTTCTAATAGCGCTTTAATCACGGCTGCTGCCATGGTATTAATATCATCAGCAATTTTCAAATGTAATTCATCTTGATAGTAAAGTCCTTCGGCGCCAAGCGTTGTTGAAATAATACATTTTTCCATGCTCCAACTTTCAAGAATTTTATTGCGAACGCCTGAACCAAAACGCAAGGGCACCACAACAACACTTGCTTCTGCTAAATAAGGCCTGGTATCAGTAACGGTGCCTGTTACGCTTACGCCTGGTAAATGAGCAAGTTTGCAGACAGACTCTACCGGTGTTTTACCAACAATATAAAATTCAGCATTTTTTATTTGCTGACGGATTAATGGAAAAACTTCTTTTGCAAAAAAAATAGCAGCATCGACATTGGGTGGATGTGCCATATATCCAGTAAAAACAATTCGATGTGGTTTTTCAATTAAGTTTGCTGGAAATGAAAAATAATCCATATCAATTGGAATGGGTACAATTGCCAAGTGTTTGGGTTGATAATTTTTTTCAATGAAAGCTGCATCTTCTTTTGATAAGGCGATTACCATATCAAATTTCTGGCAGTATTTTTTTTCAAATTGATAATACCGTTGTGCCTCTCGCTGTAGGTAATATTTCTTAAATTTATTAGAGGCAATTTTTACTTGTCTTTGATAAACCAAAGACCGGATATCATGCATTACTAAAAAAGAAGTGCAAGATGAAGGAGCATAATCAATAATGGATGCTGCATTGCTTTGAATAACGATAATTGCATCCCAATGATTTTTTTTAAAAGCTTCGATGAATTGTTCAGCCATTAAATGAAAAAGTGGACCATTAATAATTAAATCTTTAGGATTTTTGGAAAAAAATTGCTTTATTCTGAAAATAATTTTCGCCATCGAATGAAGTAATTTTACAATGAAGCTAATTGAGTTCAGGTGGGTCTTGATTGGTGAGAAAAAAGGTTGGATCGCATGTTGTTTAAATATTTCAGATTTTTCAATATCTTGCTGGTTGTGAAGTAAAGAAATTAAACCAATCTTTTTAATGCGTTTGGCCAATTCTGTCGTATTTAAAAATTCATGCGCAGCGCTCCCAGGAAAAACAGGTAAATCAGTATTATAAATAAGCACTTGCAAGTCATTTTCTGGAGATGTAACCGAAATCATGATAAAACCCTTAAAGCTTGGTTACCCGTCTAATTAATAATCATATAGTGGCAATACTATACGGTAAAATACGTTATTTTGCTATCTTGCAACATAAACGTTATGTTCATATCCTTTGAAAACATAATGACCAAAATAAGAAAAATGTTGCGTCGTATATTGCGCTAATTGTGGTCTAAAATACGCAATGGATTGTATCCCAGGGAAAAAAGCTTGTTTTTTATCAGGAAATTTACCCACTGTTAAAATCACCACATTACTGGCTTTTAAACTGGCTAGAGCTTGCTCTTTTGAAAGAGGTGAAAACAAATCGCTACCCATTCTTTCGGTTAATATTGTTAATAATTTCCCATTTTTTTCATAATATAAAGTTATGAAACTGCCATAATTAAGATAATCTGTGACAAAATCCATCGATAATTTAATATCAGACCAATGATGCTGAATAGCATAGTTTCCAATATTTTCATAAAGTTGGGTAATATTGGCAGAATCTTTTAAAGTTTGATCCTTTTCTCGGTGTATGACATATGCTTGCCATTGATAAATTAAGCCTAAAATCAGTATAAAAGAAGCCACAATATTTAAAGGTAACGGCCAGTAAATCGTCAGAGGATAAGTCATATAAAAAAATAATGAAACAAGTAATAACAGTAATGGAATACCAACAATTCCACAAACAACGAAAGAAACAACCGGGTCAAGCATTAAAATTAAAATAGGACAGGCTATTAATAGTAATAGAGTAAATAAATCCATCATTGTTATGGGTCGATATAAAAAATAATTTTTTTTAAAAGAAATGATTTGTCTTAATATTAAAGTAAGAAAAGCAAAAGCGATTAAAAGCTTAATGGCAATTTTTCCCATATGGCCTATATGTTGATTTTTAATAACAGTTGGATAAAATTTAATAAATTGCCAAATAGAATGATGTGCCACACTTCTAAATTGTTTTTCTGATAAATGACTAATAACATAATATTGATAAAGTTCATTTCCAGTTATTATAAAACAAGGCACAATAAATATTAGTATAATACTAAAGAATATTAATAAATTTATTAAACGTTTTTTTGCACATAGTTTATCTTGAATATTTTGGCGCAGCCTATAAGAATACGTAAATTGTATTACTAAAAAGCAAGCAATTGGCAATAAAAAAATAAAAGTAATAAAGCGCAATAAAATTAATAAAACAACAGTTAAAGCAAGATAAATTACCCACTGTCTTAATAAAAAATTTTGCGATAGTAAAAAAAGGCAAGTTAAAATTCCATATAGATTAAATGCCAAAAAATCCATGCGAAAATCAACAATCCCTCCTGACCAAAAAGGGGTGTTGAGTGTCAAAATTAATCCAAGTAAAATGAAGCTATAAGAATAACTGCCAAATAGTTTTTTTGCGGTAAAAAAAACTGTGATTTGCATAATGATAAAATACAAAAAATTGGGTAACAATGCGCTGAATCTGTTTGCACCTAGTATAAAAAAAGAAAGCAAAGCTTGAAGGGGAAATAATATACCAGTTGGTAAGATATCACCAGGTAAAAAAATCGTGTGAAATCCAGATGTTTTAATATTTTCAAATAGATGATAGACCAGTAGTAAATAAGATGTTTGATCATAGTTTGCTGGATAAAAGTTAATAATTTCATATTTGACAAAACTTTTAAATAAATAATATTGAATTAAACATAGACTCAATAACGAAAGAAAAATAAGTTTATTTGAATTAATTTTAATGTTCATGAAATAAACCCAATATAATCTACTTTGGCAGCAAAGTCTCTATAATCTACACTACCATAAGATTGCGTTTTTGAGAAATGTAGTTCAATTTTATTTCTGGTAGGATTTTTATCAGTGGGGATTTTTATCATAAATTTTCCGACAGTCAGTACTTTATTCATGATTTTTTTGCCATTAAGATAAATAGTTAATTCAGTTGTAAAATGATTATCTTTTATTAATGGCACGTTTCCTTGAATAAGTAATTTATTCTGTTTTTCGGTTTGAGCCAATACTACAAATGAAGCATTGGATAACCATCCATCTTCAAAAATACCTGAATATTCAAGGTTGGGATTGCTCAAATCTGCTGGAAAATGTTCGATATGCGAGGGAGCCTTCATTTTTTGATATTCTTCATCAGAAATAACGGAAATATTTCTGGCGTAAGTTATAATATAACGATTGTCACGAGGGATACGTTTTCCGTATAAATTCATTAAGCCAGTGTATACATTGGGCGTTAACTTAATTGATTTTCCAAGATCAATAAGCAGGTAGGGTGCATGATTAATTTGTTGTGATTTAATAACAGGCGAAAAGACACGAGCAGAGCCTGATCCAATTATTTGGAAAGATTTGCGTTTTGTTCCTTCAATCATAGCATTGGGTAAATAATAAGTGTTTCTACTTCCAAAAGAATTAGTTATTTGCAATACCGCACGTATTTTATCACTTGGATTAATAACAGAAAATAATAAATATTGTCCGATCCCGGCCAGCCCTTTTTTAGGGTAGAAATAATCTTTTTCTAAATTGTATAAGGAAATATTTTTTTCTCGACCACCATAGTATTCTTCTCCTAGTGAGGAGCTGACAAATAATAATAAATTGGCTGCTTTTTTCCAAGGAATGACTAGAAAATTTTTATCAGTTTCAGGGAGTTGACTTCTATTAAAAATATTTCTATTTGCTGATGATAAAAGTATTACTGTATTAGGAGATGGATGATTGGCCAAAGTCAAAAATGCATCTGTTATGAAAGGCTTGTCAGGATTATGCAAATAAAAATAGGCATCCATATATTGGGTTGATATTTTTTTTACCAAATATTCAGCTGTTTTTTCTGTTTGTGGAAACCATTGACTGAATGAGGAATAATTTTTTTTGCTAAACATATAATAATAACCCCAAAAAAAATTATTTGAAGGAAAGCTAATAAATTTATTAGTCGCGCTCAAAGAAATGAGCTTGGCTAATACAATATTTGGTGTTGCTATAATAACTGGAGTGTGATTAGGTATAGAGTGCATTATTTCTTCTAATTCATCACTCATATGTGTCATTGATGCATTTGTAACCGCAACATATAATTGCCCTAATTGACCATGACTGAAAGCGACATATTCTTTTTGACTTTTCCAAGAATAATAACAAAGAAGCACAATAACTAGTATTCTTACAGAATTTTTTGGTATTAGCCAATAAATAAATATGACAAGTACGCCGATTAAAGCAGGTTGTAGATACATGGCTAATTTAAATAATGTAAATCCAACATGTTGAATAAAAAAATATAAAGTGATTATGAACATTACAAAAAAAACTGTTGCAATCGGAATATTTTTTATCATCTGATAGATTGCACTTAGGAAAGTGATAATTAGTAAAATTCCTCCACAAAAAATTGAGCGCGATAACCAAGGCTCACTGGGTAGAAGTGCAATGACTTGTAATCCCCATATATCTGCTAGTCCATTCGGAAACAGAAAATAGGGAAAGATGTAATTAGTATTGCTCATTATGCCTTCTAATACTTGTGTATGTATAAAACTAATAATATTTATCCAGTATTGATTTAAAGCAAAAAGACAAATGCAAATAGAAAATAAAGTGGTTAATACAAATTGCTTATTAGGGCGCCATCCTTGAAAAAATAATATGCTTAAAAAAAGTAATATAGAAATAAATAAAAATCCTGCAACTTCTGGATAGAAAATCAAAAGTGCCATAATTAATAAACTTATTAAGGAACTTTGTTTTATTATATTATATCGATAGTGCTGAGTATAAGTTTGTAATAAGATTGTCGAGCTACTTAATAAAAGTGCTATTCCTCCTACTTGTGCAATAAGTTGATAAATGGTTCCTAAGGTATTAACAGCAGAGAATGCAAGAACAATCATAGTGGTCAATGCTATATTTCTAAATCGCTTAGATTGGCAGACTAAAGCACCTGCTGCGCTAATTAAGCAAAGATGTAAAGCCATGATGAGAGGCATAAATATCTTAATAGGCATTAAATGAGTTATCGCGCTACAAAAAGCTAATAGTAAATCTGCGCCAGGTCGGATCATTCGCGGAACTGTCATAAACCAGTAATAAAGGCTTATATCTTGATTATATTTTAAAGCTAATAAATTAGGTGTTTCATTATAACCATGGTGTAATAATCGCAAGGCAGAAAGACAATAATTAGTCATATCATCATTGCTATAGCTAATCCAATTAAATCCATATCGTAATAAAGGAGAGCCAGTTAATAAGAATGCCCCTAGTAAAACAACTCCAAAAGGCAAATAATAACGAAGTGGAAAGTAAGGCTTAGTCTTAAATAATAATAAAAAAGAAAAGCCCAATAAAAAAATAGTTTCTAGTAAAGCAAATTGACTAACAGGTAAACCTATACGGCTTAGCCAGAAAGTAGGTAATAAAGTGATGACCATTCCAATAGTAGGCGATAATAAGGCATTTTGCAGCAGATGACGTTGTGTGCGCACCAGGCTTAAAAAAGCATAACCGATTACCATCCAAAATAAAAAAATAATAATCGGTAGAATAAATGCTGCAATTGAAAGTTTTTCCATGTTGTGTTTGTCTCTTTTTTAATATTTTTAATATTTTAATAATGTAATAATTTAAACCGATATAATACATGATGAATAACATGTCTAAATAAATAAGAACGAATCTCAGTTTGCACTTCATACTGAGAAATTTTTCTACCATGTATACTTTCACGGATTCGTTGCATTTCTTCAAAGCCCATTAAGTTAATCTGCGCTGAGGTTTTTTGATGCGCATGAATACGAAAAGCGCCTAAAAACCGTGGTAAACGGAAGAATTTGGCGCCGGTTTCTTTAAAACGTAAAATCAAGTCCCAGTCCATGGCAAAATTAAATGTTTCATCAATTTCTCCACCTATTTTTTCCCAAGCACTTCTACGCCAAAAAAGTGTTTCTTGTGGGACATAATCGGCCCATGATAAAATTTTCTCATCGTGTTTCGGTAAAATCCAACGACCAATCTCCTGATCCTTTTCATTAATTAAAATACGGTGACCATAAACCACATCGACAGAAGGATTTTTTGCAAAAAATTGTGCAATATAATTGAGACTGCCAGGTAGTAATATATCATCCGAATTAAGATAAGCCATGATTTCTCCAGTTGCGTGCCTGAAACCTAAATTGAGTGCATGTGACTGTCCCTTATCTTGTGTTGATTCCCAATGTTTTAAAACAGGCTGATATTTTTTTAAAATATCTAACGTTTTTTCATCGGAACCGCCATCTTGAATGATATATTCTAAATTTGGATATTCCTGTGTTATGATACTAATAATAGTTCGTTCTAAAAATTGGCTTTGATTAAAACTCGGCGTGACGATTGAAATAGTGGGCAAATTTTTTGAAGATGACTCACGAAAATAATTTCTTGGAAAGTGTAATTGACGAGGAGGATGTTGTATTAGGGTGCCTAATTTAGGTGTAAAAAAATTTTTAATTCGCATTCTAAATCGATTGATTTTATTTTTTAAAGAATTAATATCTAAAGTCGTCAGCAACCCTGCTTGATATTCAATTAATTTGTCTTTTTGTTGAAAAATGATGGAATATTTATCATTTAACTGTTTGATAGCTTCATTGATCATGCTGAGTGTGATTGCTTCACTACTTTGTTCAAACGTTTTTTGTAGGGTAGCTGAAAATTGCTGTAAATCATTTATAAGTAGTTTGGCATTATAACGTATATTGCTGCTAAATTCTGTATGTAATTCATTAATTAACTCTAATCGTTCTTGGCACACTTTGCGTAATGCATTGGCTTCATTTGCTAATATTTTATTGTGCTGTTTGAAATTTTTCATGACCTCGAGCTCTTTGTCAGCAAGTAAGTCGCGTAATATCTCTTCAGCTTGGGTAAAAATTTCATTTTTGATAAAAATTAAATTCCCCCATTGTTTATTGATAAAGCGAGTTTTATCAATAGAAATTGATTCATAATAATCCATTCGTTTGATTGCGATATAATGATTAAAGCCTAATAATTTAGCTTGTTTGATCAATTTATTTGGATCGCCTTGTTCCCAGCCGGCATAGATGCCAGGCATAAAAAATTCACACATTAATACTTCTGCATCAATTTCACTGGTTCCTTTTAAAACATGTAAATCATTTCCATCGGTGTCTATTTTTATAACACCAATTTTATTTTGAATGATCCCTTCTTGAGCTAAGCTATTTAGGCTACGGCATTTAACTGAAATGGATTGAGTATGTTTAACGCGTTTATCTTTTTTTAATTCATGCAATGAATGAAAATAATCAAGCGGTTGATTCATCAAGTCACAGGCAATATGAAATTCTGCTTCTCGATCGATTTTGTCAATTGCAAAAGGTAAAAATGTAGACGAAGTATTTTTGGTTAAATTTTTCAATATATCAGCATGTTTAGGTAAAGGTTCAAAAAGCGTGCCGTGAAATTTATGTTTCATACATAAACGCGTGAAAGAACCTTTTTCAGCGCCAATATCTAAAAAAGTTTTATTTTTTAGATAAGGTAATAATATTTCAATAATTTTAAAATCTATTTCTTGTTGATGAAGTTCAGTTTTATTATTTTTTAGCATGTTCTATCCTTAAAGTATGCATTTTAAATATCCATTCGGAGCAACAGTAATTAATAGTTTATTTTGGGTTTCATAATCAATAATAAATCTATTATTTTTTTGCAAAAAAGTATCAACAGCGGTATGAGGATTATTATGTCTATTATCCCAAGGCCTATCTACAAAATGCGAATCATCCATCATCTTTATCACGGTATCCAAAACAATTAAATAGCAAGATTGAGTGACTAGCGGTGAATAAAGCATTAATTCTGTCAGTACATGTTCATAAGTATGATTAGAATCTAATATGACCATGACTTTATCTGTTGGTTGTATCAGATGTTTAATTTGTAAAAGAGTATCACTTTCAATAGATGATCCTTGAATTAAGTGTATGCGTTCACTTAAAGGATGTTTTTCTATTGCTTCACGATTATGTGCACGAATATCTATATCGATACCAATGACTCTGCCTTTATTATTTAATAAATGCAGCATGGAGGCATTAAAAATAAGCGATCCACCTCGCGCAATGCCTGTTTCAATAATAATATTGGGTTTTGTTTTCCAAATAATTTCTTGAATAGCAATGATATCTTGTGGATATTGAATAATCGGTAATCCTAACCAATCAAAATGATAAGAATATCGATGACGAGTGGCTTGATTAAACCATTCAGAGGTTAACTGATGCAGTGTTGTATCTTGACCAAGATGACATATTTCTTTTTGCCGTTCTTGCAGAAAGAGATCTCTATCATCTATTGACGTTGTCATGCACACGATTCCTTGTCATGTTTGCCATATATGCCTCTATTTGCTGAAAAACAAGGTGTTTAGCTTTTTTACCCGCATAATAAGCTTGATACCAGTTAATCGCCTCTGAAACAGCCATTAAAACATTCCATCTCGGATGCCAATTTAATTGTTTTTGTGCTTTAGTGCAATTTAATTTTAATGAAGCACTCTCAGGATGATTTTTTTTATTAATCATTTTACATAAAATAGTTTGATTCCAATGATGTGAGATTGCATCAATTATTGCAGAAACAGGGGTAGGTTTAGGATCTAAGGGACCAAAGTTCCAAGCCTCACTAAATTGATGAGGATTTGTATATAATTTTTCAGCAAGTAATAAATAGCCCCATAAAGGTTCCAGTACATGTTGCCAAGGACGTATCGCATTGGGATGGCGTACTTCTAAAGTATTTTTAGTAGTTAATGCTCTGACAATATCGGGTAATAATCTATCGGTCGCCCAATCGCCGCCACCAATGACATTTCCAGCGCGAGCAGAGGCAATCCCTATTTGTTGTTTAGAAAAAAAAGAAGATCGATATGCATGCGTAATGATTTCAGCGCAGGCTTTACTACTGCTATAAGGATCATTGCCGCCTAAAGCATTTTGTTCGTTAAAATAGGTATCCATAGTATTCTCATAGCATTTATCACTGGTGACAATAATAATTGCACGTATTGCAGAACAATGTCTTGCTGCTTCCAAAAGATGCGCGGTACCTAGTACATTAGTGGAAATTGTTTCAATGGGATGTGCATAAGAATAAGGAACTAAAGATTGCGCTGCTAAATGAAAAATAATTTCAGGTTGGTGAGCAGTAATGGTTTTTAATAAAGTAGGATAATCTCTAATATCGCCATGCAAATGTGTTAGTAGCGAGGGTATATCTGCTTCAGTAAAAAGATTAGGCGATGAAGGTGGTGCAAGCGAGAAGCCAATTACATTTGCATTTAAAAGATGTAACCACAAAGATAACCAACTGCCTTTAAAGCCGGTATGCCCGGTGATCAGTACAGTTTTATTTTTCCAAAAATTTACCAAATTTTCCATGGTGCTTTCCCTGTGGCCCAAAGTGTTTCTAATTGATTTTTATCTCTTAGAGTATCCATCGGTTGCCAAAAGCCGCGATGAAAAAAAGCAGTTAATTCATTTTTTAAAACTAAATTTTCAAGCGGTGTTTTTTCCCAGTGTGTTGAATCATCTTCAATATAGTCAAGCACTTGAGGGGATAATACAAAAAATCCTCCATTGATCCAATGACCATCGCCTTGGGGTTTTTCTTTAAATCCCACTATTTTTTGATCTTCGAAGTGAAGCGCACCAAAACGACCCGGGGGTTGCACAGCAGTCATCGTCGCTAGTCGTTTTTTTTGATAATGAAAATCAATTAATTCTTTTATATTGATATCTGATAATCCATCACCATAAGTCAAACAAAAATCATCTTCTAAATACTTGGAAATTCTTTTAAGACGACCACCTGTCATCGTATTTTCACCGGTATCCACTAAAGTGACTTTCCAAGGTTCAGCAGTATTTTGATGCACTTTTACCGAATTTTTATTGATGTCTAAAGTAATATCAGACATATGTAAAAAATAATTCGCAAAATATTCTTTGATGAGATAGCCTTTGTATCCTAAGCAGATAATGAAATCATGAATGCCAAATGTGGAATAAATTTTCATGATATGCCAAATGATGGGCTTTTCACCAATTTCAATCATAGGTTTTGGCCGCAAAACGGTTGCTTCGCTAATGCGCGATCCGAAGCCTCCTGCTAAGATAACTGCTTGCATGAATAAATCTTTTATCATGTAGTAATAAGAGGGACATTATACCTTATTTTTAATTTTTTGATAGAGATTGGTAATGTAGAAATAGATTTTTTTATTTCTGCGTAATAATTATTATTCATGACTAAAATATCGGTTATTTTTGTGGTTTCAATAGAGGATGGTGCAATAATTTTATGTGCAGTCTTTGCAATGTAGCCATTTTGTTTTTTAGGATTAATATCGATTAGATAAGATAGATATTTTTTCTGTGGATCAATCAAATTAGCAAAAGTCACGCCTTTTGCTCCTGCCCCCCAAAGCGCGGTACCCGGTTGAGTCGCTAATTTTTTTTGATAAAAATTTAAAAAATTGACTAATTTTAAAAAATGTTTACAAGATAGGCTATTTGAGCCTGTAGGTGTAATATGCTTTTTTAAGTGACTTAAGTCAGCGATTAAATAAAGATATTGATCATTAAATAGAAATCCAAGCTCAAATTTATCAAATAAAAAGCTTAATGACTGTGCGGTAAAATAATTACAATGCTCATAAAAAATATCCCAAAAAGCAACATGGTTTAAGATCCATGCTAAAGAAGGGACTTCAATATAAATTAAACCACGATAATTAACAGCACTTGCAATCTGATGCAGGAATTCTAATGGATTTTGAATATGTTCTAAAACATGGCGCAAGATAATTATATCGGCTGCTAAATGGGGGTAACGGTCACTAAAATAATCTTTAATAATATAAGCATGACGGCCTTCATAGGCTGGATCAAAACCATGAACATTAAATCCAGCGGCAATTAATTTTTCTAAAAAAAAACCTTTACCGCAGCCGATTTCTATTATTTTTTTGGATAAAAAAGATTTACTTTTAAATAAACTAATAATATTTGCTAAATAGTGTTGAAAGTAATCAGAGTGCGCTTGTTCATTTTCATAATGATTATCATACGACATTAATGATGCATCAAATATTGCATTAAAGACAAATCCACAGGCATGGCATAATCGCAATTGAATAGCTGCAGTGGGCACAGCTTTAGCTAATTTTTCTGTCGTATATACTTTATTTTGAAAAAGCGGTGCATCATAGACGGAATAGACTAGGCTAGTTTGCAAAGATTGACAAAGTGGACAAGCAGTCATTTTGTGTGCTCTTTAGCTATTTGATGCCAAAATAAATAAATACGATCTAATTCCTCTTCTAATGTTTGTTTAGTTTTTAACGAAAATTTTTTAAATTTTGTTAAATCAGGCACAAAACGATCTGTTGATGTTGAAGATAATTCAAAATGTGGCGGTGCCCATTTTTGAAAATAACGTTGATGGATAATTTTGGCAAGCTCTGCTAAGGTAAACTCATGGCTGCTGCCGATATTTAGTTTTCCTTTCAGTGGTTGATGTAAGAGTGCAATTAAACTTTCTGCAATATAATCAATATGGGTATAATTTCGCACGGCACTCGCATTATGAATAATAGGCACTTTACCTTTTAGATAAGTATTAAAAATATAAGGTATTAGACGATTTTCATTTTCATAAGGACCAAATAAATTAAATAATCGTACCCAACAAAATTCAGCATGTGTGGGATGGGTTAATTTCAGTCGTTCAATCAACTCACACGTTTGTTTTTTAGCAAGACCATATAATGTTGCCGGTAAGATAGCAGTTTTGTCTTCATGGCATTCTTCAGTATTTGTGGTATATTCAGCAGAACTACCAATTAAAATCGCTTTTTTGCCACCGGCCGTACTAAAAGCATGATATAACATGGCGCTTGCTGATATATAAGGTATATTTTGAATAGATATCCAAAAAATAGGATGTTCCACAAACCAGGCCAGATGCAATAAATAATCTGCTTTAATTTTTTGAGTTAAAGCAATTGTGTCGTCTATATTTAAAATATCACACGCATGAGAGATGATATTTTTTGCAGAAGTTGGAATAGCTGTGCGACTGATCGTATGAACTTCAAAGGGCATTTCTTTTAGTTTTTCAATGCAGGCTCGCCCGATAAAACCTGAGGCACCTGTGATAAGTATTTTTTCCATTATTAACTTTCCATTGTTGGCAAAAGCCATGTTAAATTTGGCACTGAAAAAGGTGAAATCTCTACAGCAGCCTTTGGCTGATGCATTTCATCCATCATGTAAAAAACTTCGCTATTATCTGCTAAGACTTGATAACCATGAGCAAATCCTTTAGGAATATACAGCATTTTTCCATTTTGTTGAGATAATTCTTCTGCATGCCACTGTTGAAAAGTAGGAGAACTTTCGCGTAAATCAATTAAAACATCCCATATTTTCCCTTGGGTGCAACGAATTAATTTAGTTTCCTGAAAGGGGCTTTTTTGAAAATGCATGCCGCGAATAAGACCTTTTTTTAAATTAAATGACGTGCTGCATTGCAAAAAGTGTGTCACAAGACCTTTTTTTTTAAATTCTTCAATGCAAAAAGTTCTAGCAAAATGTCCGCGTTGATCGATTTTTAATTCAAGCGTAATTAAAAAAGCACCTGATAAAGGAAGTTCAGTAAATTTCATTATTTTATCTCAAGTTGTGGAATAGGTATAATAAATTGCCCACCCATTTCGCGATAAGCGAATTGTTCTTTTAATATTTCCTCGAAAAAATTCCAAGTGAGCAATAAAGTAAAGTCAATTTTTTCTGTGATCAATCGTTCTGGGGGATAAATCGGTAAATAATTGCCGGGTGTATAAAGTCCTTGTTTAGTAGGGCTTTTATCAACCACAAAATCAATTAATTCAGCACCAATACCAAAATAATTTAATAAAGTAGAACCTTTTGCAGAAGCGCCATAGGCTGCTATTTTTTTACCTTGTTGTTTTATAGAATAGAGTAATTCTTTTAAAGTACTTTTTAAATTATTTATTTTTTTTATAAAAGGTTGATAATAATTAAGTGAATGGATATCTAATTTTTTTTCATGAGATAAATATTTTTCTAATAAAGCGGCAGAAGATTGACTTTGATTGCATTCTATCGTTAAGCGCAATGAACCGCCGTGAATAGGGATTTCTATTAAATTTTTTATGATTAAATGATGGCGCGAAAATAAAGCCTCTAAAGCGGTTAAAGAAAAATAATAAACATGCTCATGATAAATAGTATCAAATTCACCCTGTTCGACTAATTTAAGTAAATAGGGAACTTCAATAATTGCTTGACCCTTTGGTTTTAATAGTATTTTAATACCTTGCACAAAATCATTAATATCGGGTGCATGAGCCAACACATTATTAGCATGAATAATATCTGCTTGCATGCCTTCTTTGACTAATTGATTAGCCAAATGGGTACTAAAATATTCACTGATAGTTGGAATATTTTTTAATCTAGCAAACGCTGCAATATTTTTTGCAGGCTCAATGCCCAATATTTTAAAATTTTTATGTAAATAATGCTGCAATAAGTATCCATCATTACTTGCAATTTCAATAATAGTTGCATCTTTTTCAGGTAAATTGTTTAAAACAGTTGCTACTGTTTTTTGTGCCATTTGCACCATGGTATTTGAATTTGAAGAAAAATAAAGATATTCATCATATAAAGATTGTGGTGAAATTGTTTCTTTCAGCTGTACTAATGCACAATGCGTACATAACATCATTTCCAGTGGAAAATGTGGTTCTGTTAAAGATAAATCTTCTTGCTTTAAAAGACGATTAGCAAGCGGCATGTTTCCAAATGAAAAGAGTGGAATAACTTGTTGGGCTAAACAGTTCTTACAATTTGTCATTGGGAAACCTTTAATTTATTTTTACAATGAACAAGGAAATCATAATAACGATCCACATGGGTGCTGATAGCGTAAATAGTATGTGCCATTATTTCTTCGCCAAATACATATAAATATGACCAAGTTTTATCGGATAGTATTTCATCTTTTAGTGCAAGTGATGAAAGACCACAGGCAAGCGCACCCGAATGATGATTAATAGCGATATCTATATTAGGTAAATATTCAAGTGCCATTAGGCGAATCCGCTTATGCATGTCTCGCATAGATTCTGTTGATTGAACTGCAGGTGGCTCTAGTAATATAGTGTTTATTTGCTTAATTAAAGCGGGGAATTGATCCGAGACATTATTTTTTAATAATTGAGCGTGGGATAACCAATCTGTTAATAAATTACGACACTCTGCGAGTTGTTTGGCAAGTGCGATATAGAGGGACTGTGTGTTAAAGGGTTTTACGGGTATGTTTTTTGCTGCCATTTGTTTGTTGCATCTGGCAAAAGTGGCAGCTAAATGATTGATTGAAAGTGGAAGCGTATTAACCGTTTCAGAAAAAAAATCAAAATCACCAAACTCAGCAAAAAATTCTTTGGCAGCAGCTCCCAAAGCTGCATTTGAACCAATGCTATGATCAGAAATACCTCGCACGCTTAAAGGGCGGTTGATTACACGAATTTTTTCACAGACTTGTGTTGAAATCCAAGCAAAAGAATAATCGGGCGCGATGGGAAAAAATAACTTTCCAATCTGTTTGCGATAATTTTCAAAAAAATCACGATTTGCAACACAATTGACTAACTTTGGAATAGGTGCACTCCAGAGGAAATTGAAATGCGCCAATTGCTGATGCTGGTTATTAGCAGGAATATCTTCTATTAATTGATTACCAAAATTAAAAAGCAATAATATATTTTTTAAAGAATGATCATTCCAATCTGGATAATAATAAATAGCATCTTGCCAACTGACAATAGGGGGGGTATCGTGCAGTGCTTCTTTGGCAATAGTTGCCAAGGCAGAAGGCACCAGGGCATCGTCATCACATAAATAAGTGACATATTGCCCCCTCGCTTTTTGCCAGGCAAATTCCCAGTTATCAGGCATAGTCAGGGTTTCATTTGTCTCAAAATAACGTACACGATTATTTGCAAGATTATGCACAACTTCGCGCGTATTATCTTGGCAGTTATTGGCAACGATGATAATCTCATAATCGTCAAATTGTTGATTTAGCGCACTTTGTAATGCATGGGGTAATAAATGGGCGCGATTCCGTGTGGGAATCACGATAGAAAATAAAGGAGACTTCACTGTCATAAATTCAATTCTCTTGTAAATATTTCTATTATATTTCGTTGCTATAAATATAGACTAATATTATAAACTTACCTATACTACTATAGCTTAAGCAAATTTGAGAAGAAAAAAATGGATAAAAGTCAAAAAATTTATATTGCGGGTCACCGAGGACTGGTGGGTTCTGCAATTGTACGTACGCTCAATCAAGCAGGCTTTAATAATCTTATATATAAAACCCATGCAGAACTTGATCTCACGCATCAAGATCAAGTCAATGATTTTTTTGTAAGGCAGCGTCCTGATCTAGTTTTTTTAGCAGCCGCGAAAGTAGGGGGCATTCATGCTAATAATACTTATCGGGGTGAATTTATTTACGAAAATTTAATGGTGCAAAATAATGTTATTACCGCTGCGAAAAATAATCAAGTCAAACGATTGTTATTTTTAGGCAGTTCTTGTATCTATCCTCGTGATTGTATGCAACCTATGAAAGAAGAGTATCTCTTAACCGGGCCTTTAGAATATACCAACGAACCTTACGCTCTAGCAAAAATTGCTGGGATCAAATTATGTGAAGCTTATAACAATCAATATGGGACTGATTTTGTGTCAGTCATGCCGACTAATTTATATGGGCCTAATGATAATTTTGATTTAGAAACCTCACATGTTCTACCGGCCTTAATGCGTAAAGTACATGAAGCAAAAAAGACTTCACAAAAAAGTGTTATTATTTGGGGCACGGGAAAACCTCAGCGTGAATTTTTACACGTGGATGACTTAGCATCGGCTTGTTTATTTATTATGAATAAAACAGGCTTCACTGATATGGTGAATATTGGTTCCGGACAAGAGGTGACTATTCGAGAATTGACAGAAATGATTTGTGAGATTGTCGGATTTGAAGGTGAAATTATTCATGATACCAGCAAGCCAGATGGTACGCCGCGTAAATTATTAGATACCCTAAAAATTAATCAATTAGGCTGGCAGTCGAAAATAAAATTAAAAGATGGGTTGAGACAGACTTATCAATGGTTTCTTGAAAATAAAATATTTGAGAAAGTGGCTAGTTAGTTGCTGGCGTGAAAGAGGAAAATCCGACATGCTCGCGAAGGAGGGGATCCATTCTGAATAAGTGAATTTTTTAATTTCTCGCTAGCAACTAGTCAATGGAGTAACAGATTATTATGATTTTATTTAGTATAAAATTATTTGTTAGAAATTATTTGTTAGTACTTCTGTTTTTTAGTGTTTTAGCAATTTCTATTTTGTCACCTATTGCTTCCAATAAATATCTTCCCTCTAATGAATTGATTATTCATACTGGGTCTATTGTCCAAGCTAAAATGGCTCTAGATCAAGGGCAATTTCCAATAAGAATTGCCCCTTGGCAGCATCAGGGTTGGGGTAATGCGTGGTTTCAATATTATTCACCATTCCCCTATACAATAGCAGGTGCCATTTATAAATGGATTGTTCCAAAAAATCCCTATCTTGCATTAAAATTAATGCTTTGGTTAAGTATAGTATTAGGGAGTACCTATTTTTATTTTTTAATCGCTTGGATGATTCAGTCTGAAGCGATAGCCCTTTTATCAGCTACTGTCTATACCCTATCGCCATATTATATTCTTAATATTCACGCGCGAGGTGATTTTACTGAAGCCATTGCGCAGATGCTGGTACCTATAGTTTTATATTATACTTTACGTTTATTTTTCTGTTGCAAATTTAGTTTATACTATTCAATTCTTACTGCAATTGCATGGTGTATGTTAGCCTGTACTTGCATTATTACCTATGTATACTCTTCTTTTTTTATTTCTATACTTTTGCTATTAATTGGCATTCAAAATCGTCCCTTTCTGACAAGAATAACCTATGTGGGTGCAGCGTATTTATATGGCATTATGCTAGCAGGTTATTATATTATTCCAATAATTTTATTTGAAAAATATTTAAAAATTGATTCACTTTTAAATTATTTTGAACAATATAATTGGCTGACTTCTTTACCGGCATTGTTTTCAATTAAAGCGCTTAGCCCAATGCCTTTGCCGGGTAATAATCTTCTAACCACAGCCAATCTGTATTTTTCCGTAGGATTACCTATTTTATTAGGTACTGGGACGATTCTTTATGTTTTATGTAATCGTTTTCAACAAGTCAATAAAAACGATAGCGATTGGATTATATCTTTATTGCTGGTATTTTCTATGGCATTTATTGCTGTATGGACACCGTTTGATTTTTGGATGTATCTCCCTAAATTTCTGACAGTTTCACAATTTAGTTATAGATTACTAACCGTTGTTATGTGGAGCGGTGCTATTTTATTTGCTTTTTCTTTATTGTATTTATTTCATAATAAATTTGATGCTCGCCATGCTTTTGTAGGCCTTATTATTATTCTTATTAGTAGTGCTTCATGGATACCGAATCAGGCGGGTTCTTTAGAAGTAAGAAATATTATTGCTAATCCCAGTCTAGGTTACGGAGAAAGTCACTTTCTCATTTCTAATAAAGTTATTACTGTGCCGATTGATGCTAGTTTAAAAGTTTTTTCTGTAGAAGATGCAGGAAAAAATTGTACCCATAAGGGTCGGGACACAATATGTAACATTATTGTTGCCTCAAAAAATACTCTTATTCAACTTCCTATTTTATATTATCCAAAACAATTGCATATCACAGCAAATAATAAAATAATAGACTATTACCCCTCACCATATGATTCTTATTTGCTAGCCAGTTTAAAGTTACCACCAGGTCATTATACTATCCAAAGCTATTTTCAAGGGATAGAGTGGGCAAACTGGATCAGTATTCTAGCGTGGTCATTGCTAGGGTTCTCAATAGTGTTTAGTCTGTTTCGATGGGATGGTTTTTTTAAAATAAAATATCTAAAAAAATAACTAGTTAACAATAAAAACGATGCCAAAATTGAGAGAGCTGCCTACTTTTGTATGCTGTGGTTTTAATTCTTGTATTATATTAATATATAACTAGTCTGACTAGTTTCATGAGGAATCAACATGATACATTATTGGCCCCTTCAAGATGCAAAGGCTCGCTTGAGTGAGTTGGTTAAAAAAGCACAAAAATATGGCCCTCAATATATTTCAGTATATGGCGATCCAGCTGTAGTCGTTATTTCACAAAAAGAATATCAATCTCTTACTACTCCAGCAATTTCACTCGTTGATTTTTTTCGTCAATCGCCTTTAGTTGGGCTTCACTTGGATTTATCACGCGATAAATCCCTTAACAGGGACATTGAGTTATGAATTACCTAATAGATACCAATGTTATTTCGGAGTTAGTCAGTGCACAGCTTTACACCATGATATGGCCTTAGTCACACGTAATATTGATGATTTTTCTGATTGTCCCGGATTAGAAATTATTAATCCATGGAATGAATAATACATTTCTGTATTATCTATTTGAGAATGTAAATTGCTGCAATTCAAACAAATGATTATCAACCATTTCTGTAATCAAACTTTCAAAAGTTTTTTTAGGTTGCCAGCCTAAAATATTTTTGGCTTTGGTCGCATCAGCCAATGTGGGTCCTGTTTCTGCACGTCGCATCAATCGATTGTCCGAGATAACATATTTCTCCCACTCCAATCCGACATAAGAAAATGCAATTTCACAGACTTGTCGAATAGTTTTAATCTGACCTGTGCCAATAATAAAATCATCAGGTGTAGGCTGTTGTAGCATGAGCCACATGGCTTCTACATAATCACCTGCAAATCCCCAATCACGTTTGGCGTCTAGATTGCCTAAAGATAATTTTCCTTGATTGACAATAGGATCGCCTTTTTCATTCAAAATAGGGGAGTTTTTTATGCCTAATTTAAGACAGGCTGCTGCATAAGTAATTTTTTGCGTAATAAAATGCATACCCCGTCGTGGGCTTTCATGATTAAATAAAATGCCGCAGCTGATAAACATTTCATAACTTTTACGATAAATTTGCGCAATATGATGCGCGTATAGTTTAGCTGCCGCATACGGATTGGTTGGATTAAAAGGTGTATGCTCATTTTGCGGTGTTTGCATCCCACCGCCAAACATTTCACTCGATGAGGCTTGATAAATACGACACTTAGGTCTTAGTTGTCTAATCACATCAAATAAAATATGCGCGCCTAAACCATTGGTTCTAACGGTTTCAATGGCAAGATCCCATGATTCGCCAGGATAAGATTGTGATGCTAAATTATAAACTTCATCTGGCTGAGATTTGCTAACCGCTTCTTGAATAGAAATAGGATCACTTAAATTACCGATAATATAAGCAATTTTTCCTTCATATTTTTGATTAATGGGTAAAGATGGGTTTTTTCTACATAAACCAAATACGCGATAGCCTTTTTCAAGCAAAAACTCTGCTAAATAAGTACCATCTTGTCCTGCAATACCAGTTATAAGCGCTGTTTTTATCATAATATCACTAAAAAATTAAGGTTATTATTATTAACTAAATAACTTGCCTTTGGCAATGTTAAATAAGAGATTCATAGACTTTAAAAGTATCCTCGGCACATTTTGCCCAGCTAAATTCCTGAGTACGCACAAGACCTTTTTGTATGAGTGCTTGCTGTAACGAGGGTGAAGTCAAAACTGTTTCTAAGCCTTGCGCAATATCCTGAATACTATAAGGATCGATTAAATAAGCTGCCCCACCCGCAATTTCTGGAAGTGCTTTGACATTGCTTGTGAGTACGGGTGTTTGGGAGGCGAATGCTTCAAGGATGGTCAAGCCAAACCCTTCATGTAAGGACGGGTGTGCATAGAGCGATGCTGCTTGAAATAATACTTTTAAATCAGCAAGCTCTACATAATCAAGCCAAATCCCGCGTTTTTTTTCAATTAAGGTTTTGATCGCGCTCATGCTCTCTTCAATTCCCCAACCTGCTTTACCCACTAAAACCAACGGATAGTGTTCTTGAATATCTTTGGGTAATTGTAAATAAGCATGAATCAGTCGCGGCAGATTTTTTTTATGTTGAATAGTGCCTGCTGCTAAAATAAATTGATTGGGTAACTTTAGTTTTTTTAAAACATTTTTTTTATTTTCTTCATCGCATCGATTAAACCAAGTTGGGTCAATTCCTAAATAAACAACGCTAATTTTTTTAGGATCAATCCCAATAAATTCGACAAGTTCCGGCACCATCGCATGAGAAATCGTAATATAATGATCAGCCCAATGCAGCGTTTTTTTTCGCATCCATTTTTTTAAATTGCCTAATTTAATAGTATCCCAATGCCAATGTGCATTATTAAACATAATAGCATCACAAATCGTTGCAACGAGCGGAATATTTTTAACTTTAGGCAGCATATGATCAGTTGCGTGTAAAATATCAATTTTATTTTTCAAATGGGGATAAAAAGAAAAGGGTAGAGGATTTAGTAATGAAGCAACAGTTGAGACAGAATAAGAAAATTTAAAAAATTCTCCATCAGTCAGTTGTGAAGTATTTTTTTTTAAGTTGTTAGGAAATGAAAAAGGTACCACCGCTTTGCCTTTTTCTTGCAGAGAAGTTAATAAATTTTTAGTGTAAGTGCCAATGCCATCAATTTTACCTTGTGCAATAGTCGGTTCAATGGTAGTACAGGTTAAGCCAACTCTCATTCTTGGTGCTCCATAACATGGTTAACTAATTTTTTTATTTTATGTCTAAAGTGTTCTTGCGAAAATAAAGCAGCATTTTTTCTGCAATTCAAAGATGTGAATAAATGGCTATTTTTTTCAAATTCATTGACGGCTGCTATGATCGCATCGACAGTTTGGGTATTAAAAAATAGACCTGTGGGGTTTCGTTCTGATTCTGATAAACCCCGAATAGTTTCTAAGGCGCCGCCTTTTCCAAAAGCGATGATAGGTGTCCCCGCAGCTTGTGCTTCAAGCAGGGTGATGCCAAAATCTTCTTCGGCTGCAAAGACAAATGCTTTAGCGCGTTGTAAATAATCGCGTATGATCTCATTGGATTGAAAACCTAATAATTCAATCTGTGGGCTATTTTTTGCTTTAGACTTAATTTTAGCAAAGTCAGGCCCATCACCGATTACAATTAATTTTTTATCAGGCATTTTTGCGAAGCTTTCAACAATTAAGTCCATTTTTTTATAAGGAACCATGCGAGAAAGCGTAATATAGTAATTTTCTTTTTGATAAGAGTGAGGAGTGAAAAAATCTATATTGACGGGCGGATGAATCACTTCTGCGGTACGTCGATAAGTTTTAAAAATACGTTTTGCAATATACTTTGAATTTGCAATAAAATGATCAACCCCATGTGCGCACCGTAAATCCCAAAGCCGTATTTTGTGTAGAATATATTGTGCCAGAAAACCTTTCAACCCGCGGTTTAATCCACTTTCTTGCAAATATTGGTGTTGTAAATCCCATGCGTAACGAATAGGCGTATGCACATAACTCACATGGATTTGATCGGGACCTGTGATAACACCCTTGGCAACGGCATGTGAACTTGAGATAATCAGGTCATAATTGGATAGGTCTAATTGTTCGATTGCAAGCGGCATTAAAGGTAAATAATGGCGATAATATTTTTTGGCAAAAGGCATTTTTTGAATAAAAGTAGTTTTTATTGGTTTATTTTGAATAAGTTGGCGATCTTCTGGTTTTAAAAAATCAACGATCGCAAATAAATCTGCCTCGGGGAAACAATGGATCAACTCTGTTAAAACGCGCTCCGCGCCCGCAAAAGTGACTAACCAATCTGAGATAATAGCAATTTTCATAAGATTATTTTGTCAAAAAGGGTTAAATTCAATACAATAAGAGTATCAAGAATAACATAATTTGGAAAACTATGCTGCCTAAAGGTTTATTGAAAGAACATTCAGAAATGCTCGCCATGGTCATTCGTATTATGGATGTGATTGCCATTATGGCAGCGGGTATGGCTGCTTATTTTTTAAAGTTTGAGCAATGGGCTTTTTATCAAGATCGGCAATATACGATGGCTTTAGGGGCAGCGGCTATTTTGACGGTGGTGATTTTTTCATTTTTTCAAATTTATGAATCTAGCCGCACCCAGCGTTATTGGCAATATCTTAATAAACTCATTCAAGCTATTTTTGTAGTGTGGATGATTTTAGCAGGACTTGCCTTTTTAACTAAAACGGGTGAGAATTTTTCGCGTGGCTGGTTTATTTTATGGGGTATTTTTTCGTTTAGTTTATTAGTGTTATTTCGTTTTTGTTTATTAATTTTATTGCGAGTGATGCGCACTAAAGGATGGAATGAACGCTGTGTAATTATTATAGGGGCTGGTAAAATAGGCACAGAACTTGCGAAAAAAGTGCAACAAAAACTGTGGACTGGATTTCGTATTGTTGCTTTTTTTGATGATTATGCTCAAGATAAACCAACAGAAATTGCGGGCATTCCGGTGATGCCAACCCCTGCGCATTTGGGTGATTATCTTTTAACTGAAGAAAATATTGATGAAATTTGGTTAACCTTGCCTTTAAAAGCCGAGACTCGCGTGAAGGCGCTTTTGCATGAATTACGTCATCACACGATGGCTATTCGATTTGCTTTAGATATATTTGGCTTAGATTTATTAAATCATTCTATTACGAATTTAGCAGGGTATCCTACTTTAAATTTAAATGCATCGCCTATGGTTGGTTTAAATCGCATCGTGAAAGCATTTGAAGACCGAGTCTTTGCCGCATTAATTTTATTACTTGTCAGTCCCTTATTAATTTTAATTGCATTAGGCGTTAAATTAAGTTCAAAAGGACCGGTGCTTTTCAAGCAAGAACGTCATGGTTGGGATGGTCGTATTATTAATATTTATAAATTTCGAACGATGTATCTACATCAAGAAACAAAAGGGCAGGTCACTCAAGCAACAGCGCAAGATCCGCGGGTCACTCGATTTGGGCGTTTTTTAAGAAAAACGAGTTTTGATGAATTGCCACAATTTATTAATGTATTACAAGGTAAAATGTCGATTGTGGGACCCCGACCACATGCGTTAGCTCATAATGAATTTTATAAAGATTCTATTAAAGCTTATATGCAAAGACATAAAGTCAAGCCGGGTATTACCGGCTGGGCACAAGTGAATGGCTGGCGCGGGGAAACACAAGCTTTAGATCAAATGAAAAAAAGAATTGAGTATGATCTTTATTATATTGAAAATTGGTCATTGATGTTAGATGTTAAGATTATTTTTTTGACGATCTTTCGTGGGTTTATAGATAAAAATGCTTATTAACTCGTAAAAAAATTATAGATAATATAAATTTTTAGCAATTTTTTTTACTTGTAATGCAACAGCATCTGCTGTCTTTTCTCCACCGCTTTTTGCAAAATGACGTGCATCCAGAAAATCATTAGCGACAAAATCATCTCCAATCTGGATTGCGTTATATCCTAAATCGATAAGAAGTTTATGAGTGTACTGAAGAAGGTACTTGTTTTCTAATTGAATTTTTGCAGAAACCTGTGCCAAGTGGTCTGGATTTTCATTTGTAACAACACACAAAATGTTCTGACGAAAAGATCTGGGAAAAGCCTGATCTAGGGTCTGTTTCTCTCTTTCTGCCATCCCTGGCTTTATTCTCAAAGAATACTGAATCATATCAACGCTTCCATCGACTATTCTATTTATAAAATCAATTCCAAGCTGAAAAGAAATAGGATTATTTTTTTGATCTTTTTGAATGCTTTTAAAATCTATAATAGAGTCTTGGGCATCTTTTCGTGCTTGAAAAGGATGGTCATAAGATAAATCATTCCATACAGTAAAAAAGCTATGATATCCAACCCATGTCCATAGTGGCTTGAAAAAAAATAAACTATCCATGAAACTAGCAATATGAGTTTCAAGTCCGCCAGCTGTTTTAAATTCTTGTTTTCGTATATTTAAAATATTTTTCTTTTCAGATTTTTCAAAGTTAAAAAGATGATGGTAATAACCATCCCAAAAAAGATAATTAAAAATAGGTTGGCCATCCACTGAAGCAGGCCCTCCCACTTGACAGGTAGATACAAAAATAATTTTATGATAGTGATTCTTTAATATTCTAAAGGCAACTCCACCAAAATCTGGTAAAGTTGCACTATCAATTGCGTAATTTAACACAGAAAATCGATCGCCTAGTAACTTTTGTAATCGTAAAGACCATAATTCATTTTTATTTTGACCCACTCCTTTAAAAATTGAACTACCGCCAATCAATACTAAAATTTTATTTTTATTAACTTTATGTAAAGCTGTATTCAATAATTCAAAATTGGTTGGAAAAAATTGCTGCTGAGGTTGAATGCCATAAAAAAAACGAGTGAAATGATGAAGTTTGTCATGTCTACTGACTATTATTCCTAATATAATACAAATGCTAAAGCCTATTAATATACCTAAAAAAAATATTTTAGGGGATAACCATTGTCTGATATTCAAAATATATATCCTCTAAAATGCCACATAAATAAATGCTTTTGCAGGGATAGAATATCGATATAATAAATAATGCAGTAAGATGCCTATTATAATACCAAAGGCTAAGTTAGAAAAATTTTTTAAAATAGATGTCATAATTTTCTCTTTAATTTTTTAATAATAAAATGATCATAGTATTAGCATCACTGACAGGATAAAAAAAGTATAACCATCCTATTGAGACAAAAACAAAAGTGATTAACCATGAAAAAGGATAAGTGATGATGGTTAAAACCGGATGTGTTATTTGAATCCGTTTAGGCAAGCTTGTGGTTATGACTAGCCCCAAGCCATGATAAAGACCCCATACGATAAAATGACCTGATGCGCCATGCCATAAACCGCAGAGACTAAAAGCGCAAATGCCATTGAATATTTTTCGGAAAGTTCCATGTTGATTTCCTCCTAAGGGAATATAAATATAATCCCGTATCCAAGAGCTAAGAGAAATATGCCATCTACGCCAAAAAGTTTGTAAATTGCGAGCAATGTAGGGCCAAGAAAAATTTTCAGGCAATGTGATGCCCATTAATCGTGCAAAACCAATTGCAATATCACTATAACCGCTAAAATCAAATAAAATACGCATACTAACAGCTGCAACAAAACACCAGCGTTGTTCAATAGTCAGATAAGTAAATTTTGGATACCAAAAATCAATATAGCCAGTTAAATTATCCGCAATAAATAATTTTTTAATAAGCCCCATGGTAATTCTCATTAATCCTAATTGAATATCAACCAAATTAATTTTTTTATATCCAATCGATAAATTTACTAAGAAATCATCAAAACGTTTAATAGGCCCTGAAACGACAGAAGGCCAAAAAATCGAAAATAAAATAAAATCAATTGGGGATTGAATGGGCGTTTTTCCTTTTTGTAAATCTGCCAGATAATGAATAAACTCAAATATAAAGAAACTAATCGCGAGAGGAGGTGCTGCTGGCAAAAGAGTACTTTGAATTTGTTGTAAGGCTGCTTGACTCCATGCAATGGAAAAATAGCTTACTATTTGTGAAAAAATGAAAACTGTATATTTATAAAAAATTAATATTCCTACGCAAAGTAATATAGAAAAAGTTTGAATTTTTTTATTTCTCGATAATCCTGCAAAATAGGTATTGATCCCTAAAAAAATAATGGGTAAAACTCCGGCAGGTCCTGCAAAATGAAAATGAAATGTCATGGAAGCAATGAGTATTGTAAATTTTCTGAGATAGGGTATCGGACAAAACCAATAACTTGAAAAGAAAATAACAGAAAAAATTAAGAACCAATAAGATGCAAACATTTTATCATCCGTTATATATGTATAAACTAACTAAAGCGTCGCTAAAATCAAGCTTTTTACTTGCTTTACCGCAACTGCCCAATTTAATCGCGTCTTATATTCATTAAAAGCAGAAAGCGATAATTCTTCGTAGCGTGCCTGATTTTTCATTAAATCTAATATATATTCACAATAGATATCTATTTTGGTATCTAACGGAAAAGTCATGCCATTGATATTGTCTTTTATAATAGTTGGAATGCCACCCACATGTGAGCTTAAACACGGTAAACCAAAGGCATTCGCTTCACAAAAAACAATGCCATAAGCTTCTGCCCGTGAGGGTACAAATAAAAAATGTGACTCGCAAAGTAGCTGGGATATTTTTTCAATGCCTTCAGGTGTGCGTTTTGAAATAAAACCATGGCATTTAACAAATGCTGGAATAGCAATATTTTTAGGGGGATAGGAACCTACAAAATTAAGTTCAATATCAGTTCCTAATGCTTTTAATTTTTTTGCCACATCAAAGACAATATCGCCACCTTTTCGTTGCCAATGTTTGCCAATAAATAATAATTTAATTATTTTCTTTGAGCGATTTTTTACAATATGCTGAATATCAGCAAGTGTATGCTCAGATTGTATATTTGCACCAAAAGGCACTACCTTGACTTTATCTTTATGCGCTCCATAAATTTCAATTGCAGTTCTTGCCGCCCAATGAGATGAAAAAATCGCAAGCTTGCAACGCGATAAACATGCTTGGGTGATTTGGTTACCTTGTAAGATTGAATGGGCTGAATGATGAATAAAATCAGGATAAAATCCTAATAAACTCGCATACAGTGCATCTGTCCATAAAACAAGAGGTATCTGACAATCAAGATAAGCAATCGGATTAACTTGTGGCGCAATGATGGCCTGACTGTTTGATTCACGTATTAATTTTTCAACTTGCGAAGAATAATATTTGGCAGCAATAATATTAAATCGTGGACTTTCTCGTTGCTGTACTAATTTTTTTAAAAATTGTATTAATTTAAAATAAATCGGTAAATGCCGCTTTAAACCGCCAATTAATTCAAGCTCAATCTGTGCTTGAGTCAATCCATTCGACATATAAAAAGGCGTTCCAGACCAATTATCAATATTTTGCGCATCAAATGTTGTGGCAAAGGTTAATTTCATAACAATGCCTCACATTGCTTAATGAGCGGAAGCTGCCAAAAAGTGTCAGAGAAACGATTGATTGAAAAGACTTCGATCGCACGGTTATAGCCTTGTTCGCCTTGTTGCATCCGTTCAGTATGGTTCATGTTATAAAGTTCCAACATTTTTTCAGCAAGAATAATGGGATTTTTAGCTTCAATCAAAATACCTGTCTGTCCTACGACTTCTGGAATACCATGAATATGATTGGCTATAATAGGTATTTTGGCAAGCATCGCCTCTAATAAAACTCGACCAAATGCTTCTTGAATAGAGCTTAAAATAAAAATATCTAAAGCTTTCATTAAACGAAATGCATCGGGTATAAAGCCTGGCATGATCACTTTATGGGTTAAATTAAGTGACTCAATTGTTTGTTTTAAAATAGTTCTTTCTTCGCCTTCTCCTAAAATAACTAATTTTGCTTTTGGACAGAGCAATTCAATCGCTGCAAAAGCTTTAATTAAAGTTAAATGATCTTTTGCTTTAGCAAGCCTGCCTATTGTACCAAAGATAAAATCATCTTTTGATAAATGTAACTGCTCACAGGCTTCTTTTTGATTAAGTAAAGTAGGTTCCATGCGTTCATGGTCGATTGCATTATAAAGTGTTATAATTTTTTCAGCAGGTATGCGCCAAATATGTCGTCGCATATTATCGCGTACTGCATTTGAAACGCCGGCAAGAATCATATTTTTTTGCCATAAAAAAGCGACACTTATTTTCCGTCTTATTTTTTTAAAAACATTTAATTCATGCATAATAAAAATAGCTGCAGGAATCTGACAAAATTGCGCAACACATAACATAACATACATGGGTTGATAGCGATGACAAATCACTAAATCAAATTTTTTTTGCCGATAAAGATATAACATTTTTTGAATAGCAGCAATTTTTAAACCACGCGTGGATTTATTTTTTTCTCCTAAATAAATAACATGGTCGCTTAAATGTTTTTTCGTATTTAATTTATCAGGAGCACTTGCAAGATAAACAACAGTGACTTCAAAAAATTCTTTAGCAAAAATACGGGTGTATTGATTGCTGATATCAATAAATTGTGTCGCATCCGTGTGACCGAAAATCAGTATATTTTTTCGCATTTATGCATCCAAGCTTACGTCTTGCAAAATATCTGCCGCATTAAATGATACTAAACTTTGCTGTAAGCGGCGTTGACCTTTATTGATCGCTTTTTTTGTGGCACCCAAATCGGGGTTAATCACCATGGTTGCATGATTAATATGGTCCATATAGTGTAACAAAGTCTCTGAAGGTAAAAATATCATACGATAACCATTGGTGACTAATTTTCGATGTAATACTTTTCCTGCAACGGATTCACCCTCTGAAAACCCGGTTTGATATTTTCGTAATAATTCTGTGCGATATAACGCACAATGACTGCGTAAATAAAAATAATTATCACCCACCCCTTCTAATGCATGATCTTTTTTACCAATCAATTGATAATATTTTTTTTGAAAAAAATATTCTACTGCTTTAAACAGACGACGCCAAGCAGGTTTTGCTTCTAATTTCCAAGAACCCACTCCGCCTATTAAAGGATCGCTTTCTATTTGTTTTAATAAAAAAGATAACCAATCAGGATGATGCACCAGCGTATCCGTATGAATCGAGAGTACAAAAGGGGTTGTCACTGCTTGTAACCCAAGATCTAGCGCACGAGAATGCGAAAGTGGCGGTGATTCACCAGGAATACTCTGGCGTTCAATGAGCTTAATCCAACGAACTGTGCGTAAATATTCTAACGAATCATCTTGCGAATCATTATCAATCACAACTACCGTTGCAAGATTTAAATCAGTATATTTTCGAATAAGTCTTAGACAAAGTTTAGTTAATTCAACTGTTTTGAAGTTGGGAATTAAAATTGTGACTTTTTGCGTTGTCATGTATACTACTCCGTTTTAAAAATCAGCTGTTTTACTAAAGCAGCATTTGCATATTAAATGCTAAGTAATAGCATTTTGTAAAGGATATCATGAAAAAAAAATTAACAAGAAAAGGTATTTTATTAGCAGGGGGGCATGGGACGCGATTTTATCCTGCGACACGTAGCATTTCTAAACAATTATTACCCGTTTATGATAAACCTATGCTGTATTATCCTTTATCTACTTTAATGCTGGCTGGAATTCAAGAAATTTTACTGATTACCTGGCCGCATGAAATTGAATTATTTCAAAAATTACTAGGCGATGGCTCGCAATGGGGTATTCACTTAGAATATACTACGCAAGTTGCTCCACGTGGGATCGCAGAAGCTTTTATTTTAGCAGAATCGTTTATTAATAATGACTCGGTGTGTTTGATTTTAGGTGATAATATTCTATATGGGGATGGGATAGCTGCTATTTTGCAAGAAGCTAATGCATCAGAAGAAAAGGGCACTATTTTTGGTTATTATGTGCATGATCCTGAGCGATATGGGGTGATTGAATTCGATGCTTTTGATCAACCCATTAATATTATTGAAAAACCCACTCACGCATCGTCTCATTATGCTGCCATTGGCCTTTATTTTTTTGATAACGAAGCGATTGAAATTGCTAAATCATTGACCCCTTCAAATCGAGGGGAACTTGAAGTGACGGATATGAGTCGTTATTATCTACAGCAACAAAAATTAAATATTATTAAATTAGGCCGAGGCGTTGCATGGCTTGATACCGGGACGCCGAGTTCGTGGCTGGAAGCTTCTAATTTTATACAAATTTTAGAACATAGACAGGGCTTAAAAATCGGGTGTCCTGAAGAGGTTGCCTTACGCATGGGGTATATTAATAAAGCGCAGTTAATTGAATTAGCAAAGCCTTTATTAAAAAGTGGTTATGGCCAGTATCTAGAACAATTGGTGAAATAAATGCAAATGACTCAAGGTGAATTATCAGGGATTGTCATACTAAAACCACAGGTGTTTCATGATGAACGTGGATGTTTTTATGAATCTTATCAAGCAGAACGTTTTGCTAAATCTATGCTTCCAGAAAAATTTGTGCAAGACAATTGTTCTCGTTCGCAAAAAAATGTATTGCGTGGATTACATTTCCAAAAAGAATACCCACAAGGTAAATTAGTATTCGTCACTTTTGGTAGTATTTTGGATGTGATGGTTGATATTCGCTTAGGGTCGCCTAGTTTTGGTAAAGCAATGGCGCTTGAATTAAATGATCAAAACTGTCTGCAAGTTTATATTCCGCCTGGTTTTGCCCATGGTTTTTGTGTTTTATCTGCAAGAGCGGATGTTACTTATAAATGCACTGATTTTTACTCACCTGCGCATGAATGTGGGTTAATTTGGAATGATCCTGATTTACAGATTCCTTGGCCTATCATGATGCAACCTATTATTTCTCCAAAAGATCAAGTGTATTCCCGATTAAAAGATTTTCCAAAGGATCAATTGCCGCAATTTATATGAAAATTTTAATTACAGGTGGAAATGGTCAACTGGCTTATGATCTTAAGACGTTGGCGCAACAAAAAAATTATCACGTCTATGCGCCTGATCGTTATGCGTTAGATATCACAGAGCCTGATAAAGTCATGCAGGTGATAACAGGATTTCAACCAGATGTTGTTATTAATACCGCAGCGTATACATTAGTTGATCGAGCAGAAGAAGAAATGACTTCTGCTTTTCTAGTGAATCGTGACGGCGCACAGTTTGTGGCTGAGGCCTGTCAAGCTATTCAAGCGCTTTTATTACATGTTTCCACTGACTATGTTTTTTCAGGCGATGAAAATCGTCCGCTGAATGAGCAAGATGCCGTTGCGCCGCTTAATTTATATGGCATGAGTAAATGGCAAGGGGAAGAAGCTGTTCGATTGTATTGTGAAAGACATATTATTTTAAGAGTCAGTGCTGTGTTTGGATTGCATGGACATAATTTTGTAAAAACAATTTTACGTTTAGCTAAAGAACGTGATTAT
This sequence comes from Gammaproteobacteria bacterium, assembly GCA_013287765.1. Lineage (GTDB taxonomy): Bacteria > Pseudomonadota > Gammaproteobacteria > DSM-16500 > DSM-16500 > JABDDD01. Next base: position 49,913 of record JABDDD010000006.1, read on the forward strand.
TTATCGATTGTTGATGATCAAATCACTTGTCCGACTTCAGCTTTTTCTATTGCTGAGACTTTATTAGCGTTAACCAATGCTGCAACCTTTGGTACTTTTCATTATTGTGGCAATGAAGCAATGAGTTGGTATGACTTTGCTAATAAAATTTTAGAGTTTGGGTCAAATCAAACACCCATTCGCCCCCTACGGAGTGCTGATTATTTTACACTTGCAAAACGCCCACGTTATTCTGTATTAGATTGTCAAAAAATATTAAATACTTTTGGTATTAAACGACCCAATTGGGAATTGGATTTGCAACAAGTGATTCATGGATTATTAGTTAATGCGTAATATATTAGTGACAGGCGGCGCTGGGTTTATTGGCGCTAATTTTGTGCGGCATATATTAGCAAGTGATGCTAATAAACTATTATTAGTTAATTTGGATTTATTGACCTACGCGGGTTCTCTTGATAATTTACAGGATGTATCTGATCCACGGCATATTTTTGTGCGAGGAGATATAAAAGATACTGATCTCATCATGCGTTTATTGCAAGAATATCAAATCGATACGATTGTACATTTTGCTGCAGAAAGTCATGTGGATCGTTCTATTTCAGCGCCGCATTGTTTTATTGAAACCAATATTTTAGGGACGTTTACTTTATTACAAGCCGCTCGACAGTATTGGTTGCAACAAAAAAAATGGGATGAACAACACTGTCGATTTCATCATATTTCAACAGATGAAGTGTATGGCTCTCTTCAATTAGGTGAGAAAGCGTTTGATGAAAAAAGCCGCTATGCGCCTAATTCACCTTATTCAGCAACTAAAGCAAGTTCAGATCATTTAGTGCGTGCTTATTATCATACTTATCAGTTACCTATGACGATGAGTCATTGTTCTAATAATTATGGGCCTTATCAACATACAGAAAAATTAATCCCAACTATTATTCGAGCTTGTATGCATAATCAAGCTATTCCTATTTATGGCGATGGTTCTAATATTCGAGATTGGCTTTATGTTGAAGACCATTGTCGTGGGATTGTTGATATTTTACAACATGGAAAAGTGGGCGAGACTTATAATTTAGGCGGTCATTGCGAAATGAGTAATTTGTCTCTTGCTAAAGAAATTTGCGCTCTTATGGATAAGTATTTTCCTAAAAAAAATTTATATCAAGAGAATATTCAATTTGTGCAAGATCGCCCTGGGCATGATTGGCGTTATGCAATTGATAGTCATAAAATTTTTCAAGAATTACATTGGCGTCCATTGGAGTCTTTTGCCAGTGGTTTAGAAAAGACTGTGCGATTTTATATAGGTGATATCCACAATCAAGACAAATTATGATACTATTCATTCAGTTTACGGAAAAAAGAAAACGGTGATAACAGCATGAAAGTCACAAAAGCTATTTTCCCGGTAGCAGGCCTTGGGACACGATTTTTGCCAGCGACAAAAGCAAATCCTAAGGAAATGATGCCAATTGTTGATAAACCACTGATTCAATATGCAGTGGAAGATGCGATTGCGGCAGGTATTACCGAGCTTATTTTTGTTACCAGCAGCAGTAAACGGGCGATTGAGGATCACTTTGACTCTAATTTTGAATTAGAATCTAATTTATTAGAACGAGGCAAATTTGATTTATTAGAAATAGTTCGCAGCATTCTTCCGAATGGTGTTTCTTGTGCGTATGTTCGACAAAAATCTCCACGCGGGTTAGGGCATGCTGTTTTATGCGCGCAACAACTTATTTCTAATGAACCTTTTGCCGTTGTCTTAGCAGATGATTTAATTGATGGCGGAAAAAAAACTTGCTTGCAACAAATGATGGATGTGTTTCAAGAAACGCAATCCAGTGTGATTGCGGTTGAAAAAATATTACCGCTTGCCAGCAAAAAATATGGCATTGTGGATGTGATTCCAACGCAGAATCGATTGATGCCTATTCGTGGGATTGTTGAAAAACCCCATCCAGACCAAGCGCCTTCTAATTTTGGTGTCGTCGGACGTTATATTTTAACGCCTGCTATTTTTCCTTTATTACAAAATACCACGGTTGGTTCTAACAATGAAATTCAATTAACTGATGCAATTGCCGCTTTATTAACAACAGAATCGATCAATGCCTTGCAATTTTCCGGCATTCGTTATGATTGTGGCAGCAAATTAGATTATTTACGAGCAACCATTGCGTATGCATTGAAGCATCCAGAACTTGCGACAGATTTTTCATTATTACTAAGAGAATTTGCAGAATGTATAGTTTGATTCGCAAAAATCATACGGTTTATATTTTTGCAGCGATTATTAGCTTTTTATTTTCTTATGCTATTAATCATAATAATTGGGTGATCAATCCAGATGCTGTTTGTTATTTAGTCTCTGCTTCTACCTTGCAACAAGGATTGCAGACAGCCATGAATATTTGTGGCCAAGCTAAATGGCCTTTTTATTCTATATTAATTGCAAATATTCAACAGGTGAGTCATTTATCTTTTTTGCAGTCGGCCTATCTTTTAAATAGCTTTTTAACTTGCGCCACTGTGCTTATTTTTATTAAAATTGTTTCATTGTTGAATGATTTATTAAAAATAGAAACAGGCACAAATAAGCTTAGAATATTATGGTTTGCTGCACTAGTTATTTTATTGGCAAATAAGTTAAATGTCGTTCGCCCGGATATTATTCGTGATCACGGCTATTGGGCTTTTTATTTATTATCTATTTTTATGTTATTAAAATATTTTAACAAGCCCCATTGGAAAATCGCATGCCTTTGGAGTATCAGTATTTTCATGGCCACTCTTTTTCGCATTGAAGGGATTTTCTTTTTAATTTTTATGCCTTGGATTGCTTGGTGTGTGCCTGTCCCTTGGGTTGATCGGTTCCGGCAGTTTTTAGCATTAAATACTCTGACAATTTTAGTGGGAATCAGTATTAGTATTTGGTTTTTGCATCATCCGCAGCAACTGTATTCTTTTAAACGCTTAGATGAAGTTTATTATCAATTATCGCATGGTCTGTTATTTTTATCGCAACGTTATTATTGGCAAGGAAATGCTTTAATTACGTATGTATTAGGTCATGGTACCGCAATTGATGGTGCTTATTTATTATTTATGACTCTTTTGGTTTGGTATGTCACAATTGTTTTCTTTAATTTATCTATTGTTAGCAGTGTATTATTCATTTATGCTTTTTATCAAAAAATATTTCCAAAGAAAAATAGAGTATCATGGGTATTAAAAAGTTATATCTTAATTAATGTGATTGTGACTTTAGCATTTTTGGGCGAAAATATGTTTTTATCTGCCCGCTATGTTTTAGCGCTTTCACTGACTTTCATGCTTTGGATCCCTTTTGCCTTAAATAAAATATGGACAATGCAACAACAACGGCATCGAACCTGGCCGTTGACTTTAGTGATTGTTTGTCTTTGTATTTCAGGAATAGGCGGTATTTTTGATTTTGGTTATTCTAAAAAATATATTTATGACGCAGGGAGCTGGATTGCCAAAAATGTACCAAAAAAAGCAGTGGTCTACAGCAATGATTTTCAAGTCATGTACTATTCGGAACACTTTGGTAATCAAATTTTTGTGGCGAGCCAAGCATTAATTACACCGGGTGTTCATGCTATTTTTGTAAAAAATAATTGGAAAAATTTTGATTTTATTGCTTTACGTTTTACTAAAAAAGATATTGATAATAATTTTAAAGTATTAGAAAAAATTAAATGGCAACCTATTGAAGTTTTTCAAAATAAAAGAGGAGATTGCGTGTTGATTTATTCAACAGCGCATTTACAGAATTTAACAGTTGCCATGCAAGAAAAAGTCAAAAAAATGAAATTTAAAAGTTGGACGAATTGATTTTTTAAAGAGACAAAGGGAGATTGACTTGAATATTGCTGTTATTGGAGCGGGCTACGTGGGGCTTGTTACTGCAGGATGCTTCGCTGAATTAGGGAATCATGTTGTTTGTATTGATACTGATTCTAATAAAATAAATGATTTAAAAAAAGGAATGGTGCCTATTTTTGAGCCGGGATTGGCGACTTTAATTCAATCTAATTTATTAAACGGCCGATTGCAATTTATGCATTCGTTAGTCGCTCTCAAAGTGCATCCACAAATTATTTTTATTGCCGTTGGCACACCCAGTGATATTGAAGGCAGTGCAGATACGCAATATGTATTACAAGCGGCTAAAAATATTGGCGAGTATCTTCAGCAATATTGTGTGATTGTTGATAAATCAACAGTTCCAGTCGGCTTGTCTCAGCAATTAACTGCAGTGATTCAAGCTGAACTTAACAAACGTCAGCAAACTTTTTGTTTTGATACGGTCAGTAATCCTGAATTTTTGCGTCAAGGGGCTGCGATTGATGATTTTATGCGGCCTGATCGCATTATTATTGGTATGGGTTTAAATTCTATTATTGCAAAAGAGAGGATGTTGGAATTATATTTACCGATCGTGCGACATCCTGAAAAAATTTATTTCATGAGTATTAAAGATGCGGAAATGACGAAATATGCTGCCAATGCTATTTTAGCCACCAAAATTTCATTTATGAATGAAATTGCGGTGCTTTGTGAACAGATGGGGGTAGATGTTGAAAATGTCAGAATGGGCATTGGATCAGATTCACGTATTGGCAATGCATTTATTTATCCCGGATGTGGTTATGGCGGGTCTTGTTTTCCTAAAGATGTCCAAGCATTAATTAAAATGGCTGAAACGTATGATTTTGACCCGCTGATATTACGAGCGGTGCAAAAAAGAAATCAATTGCAAAAACAATTTTTAGCAGAAAAAATTATTGATTTGTTTGGTCATGATTTGTCGAATATTACAATTGGTGTTTGGGGTTTAGCTTTTAAACCTGAGACGGATGATTTGCGTGAGGCGTCCTCTTTGGTTTTGCTGGAAAATTTATTGGCGCACAAAGCACATATTCAAGCCTATGACCCTGTTGCGATTCAAAAAGCCAGGCAATCTTTCCCACCCTCTTGGTTTAATGCCGATCGATTACAATTAGTTGATCAACAATATGATGCGTTACAGAATGCGGATGCTTTAGTTTTGGTCACAGAATGGAAACCTTTTTGCTATCCTGATTTCAAAAGAATGAAAACATTAATGCGACGTCATATTATTTTTGATGGACGTAATCAATATGATCCGTTGCAAATGAAAAAAGTTAAATTTAAATATTATGGAATTGGACGATAGGTGCTCTAGTTGTATCTAGTTGTATCTAGTTGCTATATCTTAAGAACAATATTTTACCTTTTTTAATTATAATTTTAAATATTGTGCTTTTGTGTTATTATTATTCGATGTTGTTTGATGAAAGTGATATTAGGAATGTTAAAACAAAGAACTTTAAAAAATGTTATTAAGGCTAAAGGAATTACCTTGCATGGAGGTGATGCTGCGGAATTGACTTTGCGCCCAGCGCCTATCAATACAGGTATTGTATTCCAACGTATTGATATTGAACCAGTTTTTGAAATACCGGCCAAGGCTGAGTATGTCGGAGATACGACGCTTTCAACATCTCTTGTTAAAAATGATGTTCGAATAGCAACTGTTGAACATTTATTATCAGCGCTTGCAGGGTTAGGAATTGATAATGCTTATATTGACGTGACAGCGCCTGAAATCCCCATTATGGATGGCAGTGCGGCGCCTTTCGTATTTTTAATTCAATCCGCTGGGATTGCAGAGCAAAATGCAGCAAAGCGTTTTATTCGTATTAAGCGAAAAGTAAAAGTCAAAGAAGGCGATAAATGGGCATGTTTTGAACCATTTGAGGGCTTTAAAGTTTCTTTTACTATAGAATTTAATCATCCTGTTTTTAAATTACACAGCAAAACCGCTACTTTCGATTTTTCGAGTACATCCTACGTTAAAGAAGTCTCGCGCGCGCGCACTTTTGGCTTTATGGCTGATTTTGAGCGATTACGAGCAATGAATTTGGCGCGAGGGGCTAGTTTAGATAATGCTGTGGCTATTGATGAATTTCGCGTCTTGAATGAAGATGGATTGCGTTACGAAGATGAGTTTGTTAAGCATAAAATTTTGGATGCAATTGGCGATCTTTATTTATTAGGATCGAGTTTAATTGGTGCTTTTAGCGGACACAAATCGGGTCATGCGTTAAATAATTCTTTGTTGCGCAAGTTATTATCAAAACAAGATGCTTGGGAATATGTCACTTTTGAAGATTCGGCGAACGTACCGATTTCTTATTTTAAGCCTATACTTGCATTTGATTCGGATATTATACCTGTTTAAATTTGCCATTTATAATTGGTGGATTACGGCAAAAAAACGCCTAATCCACCCTACATTTTAATCCGCGAGGCAATTTTTTCTAAAATTTTGCGTATTGTTTCATCCCCTACTTTTTTTGCGGTTTCTTGTACTTCGTGCGCTGTTTTTGCAGACAATAACGCTGGTTTTTGTTTATTTTTTTTGCTTTTTAGCGCTGCGCTAGGATAGACTTTGCATTGAATATCTTTAATATGCTTTAATCCGTCATATTGTTGTAGTTTTGCCAATAATTCTGGCACATAAAATCGCATTCGTGTCATCCAAGTGGGACTGTCTACCATTAGAATTAATTTATTTTCTAATAAATTGACAATTTGACAATGATTTAATAAAGGATTATCAATCCCCACCGATTCTTGTAAATAATAGTTCCATTGTTTTAATCGTTCTAATTTAGATAGTAATAGACTCAATGATGAGTTATTCTGCTGCAAATAATTTTTAATAGTAAAGTTAGCCATATTTGTTATGTTAACTCACTAACAATTTGACTTTCAATGAAAATTAAGTAATGCTTCAAAACTGTTTTATATATTTTGACGATAAACAAAGTTATGCTAAATCAAATTTTTACTCGCATTTTCGGTAATCGTAATCAACGCGTTTTACGGGGTATGTGGAAGCTTGTTCATAAAATAAATCTCTTAGAAAGCAGTCTGCAAATTTTATCAGATGATGCTTTGCGGGGAAAAACTGCAGAATTTCGCCAGCGTTTCCAGCAAGGGGAGTCACTGGATCAGCTTTTACCCGAGGCCTTTGCTCTCGTGCGGGAAGCCAGCCAACGCGTGCTCAATATGCGTCACTTTGATGTGCAGTTGTTGGGTGGTATGGTTTTGCATGGTGGTAATATCGCTGAAATGCGTACCGGGGAAGGTAAAACTTTAATGGCAACCCTGGCGGCTTATCTCAATGCATTGCCTGGAAAAGGCGTGCATATTGTTACGGTCAATGATTATTTAGCAAAACGTGATGCCGAATGGATGGGGCCGCTCTATAGTTTTTTGGGATTAACAGTTGGGGTGATTGCTCCCAACATGCCGCCACTTGAAAAGCAAGCGGCTTATAAAGCTGATATTATCCATACAACGAATAACGAATTAGGTTTTGATTATTTACGCGATAATATGGCCTTTAGTTTAGCAGATAAAGTACAACGATCCTTGTATTATGCGATTGTCGATGAAGTAGATTCTATTTTGATTGACGAGGCAAGAACGCCGCTTATTATTTCAGGGGCGGCAGAAGATAGCACAGAACTTTATTTAAAAATTAATCAATTAGTCCCGCAACTGAAAAAACAAGCTGATAAAGAAAGCCCTGGTGATTTTTTAGTAGATGAAAAAGCAAAGCAAGTACATTTAAGCGAAGAAGGTCACCAAAAAGTGGAAGCCTTATTTGCAAAGGCTGGCCTTATTGAAGAAAGCCAAAGTTTGTATGATGCAAATAATATTATGTTAATGCATCATTTAAATGCTGCTTTGCGTGCACATGCTTTATATCATCGTGATGTAGATTATATTATCCATAACAATGAAATTGTGATTGTCGATGAACATACTGGCCGCACAATGCCGGGGCGTCGTTGGTCTGATGGGTTACATCAAGCGGTTGAAGCAAAAGAGGGAGCACTTATTCGTCAAGAAAATCAAACCCTGGCTTCCATTACTTTTCAAAATTATTTTAGACTATATGAAAAATTATCGGGGATGACGGGAACCGCTGATACAGAAGCTTATGAATTTCAGCAAATTTATGGCCTGGAAGTCGTGGTGTTACCCACCAATAAAGAAATGATTCGGGCAGATCATGCTGATTTAGTTTTTATGTCTCAAGAAGAAAAATATACGGCTATTGTCACTGATATTAAAAAATCTCGCGACTCCTTCCAGCCGACTTTAGTGGGAACCACATCGATTGAGGCATCAGAGCATTTATCACATTTATTGAAAAAAAATAATATTCCGCATAATGTGTTGAATGCAAAATTTCATGAGCAAGAAGCGCATATTATTGCAGAAGCGGGTCGCCCAGGTGCCGTGACCATTGCAACCAATATGGCAGGACGAGGGACTGATATTGTCTTAGGTGGAAATGTTGAAGCAGAATTAAAAGCATTAGACGCACCGTTAGAACAAGAAATAAAAGAACGCAAAGCTGCTTGGCAAAAACGTCATGATGAAGTTATTGCAGCAGGTGGATTATATGTTTTAGGAACAGAGCGTCATGAATCGCGACGTATTGATAATCAATTACGCGGTCGATCGGGTCGTCAAGGAGATCCTGGTAAGTCACGTTTTTATTTATCTCTTGAAGATAATTTATTACGAATTTTTGGTGGCAATCGTTTAACGGCTATTATGAAACGGATTGGCATGGAAAAAGATGCAGCACTTGAATCACGGCTATTAAGCAATAGCATTGAAAAAGCGCAACGAAAAGTGGAAGCGCATAATTTTGATATTCGTAAACAATTATTAGAATTTGATGATGTTGCCAATGAACAACGGAAAGTGATTTATCGTCAACGGGATGCTTTATTAAATGCTGACAGTATTGCAGAAACAATTGATGGGATTCAATATCAAATTATTGAAGATATCATCAATCAATGGATTCCACCGCAAAGTTTACCAGAACAGTGGAAAGTGACTGAGCTTGAGGATCAATTAAAACAAGATTTTAATTTACAATTACCTATTAGTGCCTGGCTTGAAAAAGAAGATCATTTACATGAAGAAAATCTAAAAGAACGCATTCATCAAGCTGTGAAAGAGGGTTATATTAATAAAGAAAATCAAATGACTGCGTCTGTTATGCGTCAATTTGAAAAAGGCGTGATGTTACAAACTTTAGATAAATCATGGCGTGAGCATTTAAGTGCAATGGATTATCTAAGACAAGGGATTCATTTGCGTGGTTATGCGCAAAAAAATCCTAAACAAGAATATAAACGTGAAGCGTTTGATTTATTTGTAAGCTTACTACAAAGGGTTAATTACGAAGTTATTTCTATTTTGCATAAATTTGAAGTGCGACAAGAAAATGATTTAGTACAACTTGAAATAAAACGTCGCGAGCGTGCACATAAAATTAAGATGGAATTTCATCATGCTGAATTAGATAATGATTTAGAGCAAAATGACTCAAGTGATGCAAATACTGCTGTTGCTGCAGCACCCACTTTCACTCGACATGCCGCCACTAAAATAGGACGAAATCAATCCTGTCCGTGTGGTTCAGGCAAAAAATATAAGCATTGTCATGGCACCTTTAATCAAGATTGATGTCGTTGCTGCAGTTATTTTAAATGACGCGCAAGAAATTTTAATTGCAAAAAGATTACCAACGGCGACTAGCGGTGATCTATGGGAATTTCCAGGTGGAAAAATTGAAAAAGATGAAACACATTTAGCAGCATTATCTCGAGAATTAGCTGAAGAGCTGGGTATTCAAATAACGCATGCGGAACCCTGGATGAGTTTTAATTACGACTATTCTGATCGTCAATTGCATCCAAAATTTTATGCTTATATTTTTTGCCTGAACCACACGGACAGGATTGATTTCGTCCTATTTTAGTGGC
>JABDDD010000006.1:59851-60444 GCA_013287765.1 Gammaproteobacteria bacterium
ATTCTGATCGTCATATTTTTTTAAACATGTGGATTGTTAAAAAGTTTTTAGGAGAACCTTTTGGGCGGGAAGGGCAATTGATTCGTTGGACAAGGTACGAAAATTTAGATCAATTTCCCTTTCTGCAAGCCAATCAACAAGTCATTGGTCTTTTAAGATCATTATTTTTAATCATTTAATCAGAAAAAATCATTACTCTAATTGCAAATAGCTTGTTATAGTATAAAAATTACTTTAAATGATTAAATGGGTGCAATATGTTCACAAAAACTTCAGCAGGAGGATCTCTTCAGGCCTACAAAGAAGCATTGCAATTGACCAAAAATCAAAAGCTTCCTAAAGTTCATGAAATATATTGTGTTTTAGCTGAAAATATTAAAGCAGTCATCAAGCGCTCTTCTGTTTCTGGTAGGCAATACGTTCAAAATATTTTGGAAAAAATTTTATCGGGTGAATGGATTGAGCATAATAAATTACCCCTTTTATCTTTGCGGAATTTAAACCAAATAGATTTAGCAAATATAACAAAGGTAAAAGACTTAATTAAAAAAGCTAATGAAAATTATAAAAATGATTGCAAAACTCGTTTAGCT
>JABDDD010000007.1:0-788 GCA_013287765.1 Gammaproteobacteria bacterium
ATGCACAATTGAATTTTTACTTTTTAATAAACCATCAGCCCAAATGCCATCAAAAGCATAAAAAAAAATGAGTACTATTAAACCGCATTGATATAACCAATTTATTGGCATATAAAAAACTATCATAATACTTCCAAACATTAGAAATATTAAAAAAACAATCAACACGTTTGATGGATTACGCTGAATGTCTATAGTCGGCATGATGACGAATTTTCTTAATAATCAATAAGAAATGGGGATTAGTGGGTTCTTCTTTTTTCATTAACCAATTAAATAAATCTTGGTCATTTTCATTAAGTATTTGAATAAATATGTTTTTTTCGTTTATTGGTAAACTCACAAAAACTTCTTTTAAAAAATTGCCCAATAAAACATCCAGTTCCAGCATGCCACGACGGCAAGCCCATACAATACGCGAAAATTGCTCAGGTTCCATGAATAATCCTCAAAAAACAGTAGTATAATAGGTTAAATGTGTTGCGGGGTATTATAAACTTGCAGTAAGCTTCTTCTTTGAGTGAAATTGAAATAATGTATTTGCCTACCACGGAAGGTTAGTGTCACAATAATTATATATAGGTAGGCTGTTATGAGCAAGATAAAGTTAGTAAAAGAACTACTGAGTCAATCCCCATTCTGTGACAATAAATGGATGGACGATATTTATTCTGCTTTAAAAAATCCTAAAAATATTCCTTCTAAAGATCCCGAAACAGAAAGTTTGCAATTATATAAGCTTATTTTAACTATTTATAATAACTTAACTCTCGAGCAACAACTCACTT
>JABDDD010000007.1:798-44591 GCA_013287765.1 Gammaproteobacteria bacterium
ATTCGTAATTTTTCAATTATCGCCCATATTGACCATGGGAAATCAACCTTGGCTGATCGTTTAATCCAAATCTGTGGGGGACTAAGCGAGCGCGAAATGGAAAGCCAAGTGCTCGATTCGATGGATTTAGAAAAAGAACGAGGTATTACCATCAAAGCACACAGCGTGACTTTACATAATAATAAAGATAAACCCGAAGTTAAAAAATTAATTGAATTTCTTCAGCACTGTCAAAATACTATTTTTGATGGAAAAGCAGAAAGTTTTTATAACGCACTAGAAGAAGACTTTGAACTAAAACAAAAACAACAAAAAAAGAGAGGACGTTAATTCTAATAAACGCTATAATCCTTTCACGTTAATACTTTGCAAGGATCTTAAATGAAACAGCGTTATCTTGATTATTTAAATACGGAAATAAATCAATTACAACAAAACGGATTATACAAAAACGAACGCATTATCACCTCTCAGCAACAAGCAGCCATCACTGTCAATCATGAAACAGTTATTAATTTTTGCGCTAATAATTATTTGGGACTTGCCAATCATCCTGCTTTAATTGCTGCCGCCAGACAAGCCGCTGATCAATATGGTTTTGGCATGTCTTCTGTTCGATTTATTTGCGGCACACAAACTATTCATAAAGAATTAGAACATCGTCTCAGTGATTTTTTAAAAATGGAGGATACTATTTTATATTCTTCTTGCTTTGATGCGAATGGCGGTTTATTTGAAACATTATTAAGTGAAGAAGATGCGGTGATCAGTGATGCATTAAATCACGCAAGTATTATTGATGGGATTCGTCTTTGCAAAGCAAAACGTTTCCGTTATCACAATAATGACATGCAGGATCTCGAAGAAAAATTAAAACTAGCTAAAGGGTGTCGTTTTCGCTTAATTGCCACGGACGGTGTTTTTTCCATGGATGGAACCATTGCAAACTTACCCACGATCTGTGATTTAGCGGAAAAATATGATGCACTGGTTATGGTAGATGATTCACATTCCGTCGGTTTTATGGGAAAAAATGGCCGCGGCACACATGAATATCATCATGTGATAGATCGCATTGATATTCTAACAGGCACCTTAGGAAAAGCCTTAGGTGGTGCATCCGGAGGATATACATCAGGCAAAAAAGAAATAATTAATTGGTTACGTCAGCGATCGCGTCCTTATTTATTTTCAAATACGCTAGCACCTATTATCACTGCTACGTCGATCAAAGTATTAGATTTACTAGAGTCTAGTCATGAATTAATTAAAAAATTACATGCCAATAGCGCTTATTTCCGTGAAAAAATTGCAAACTTAGGCTTTCAATTAATTCCAGGTGAGCATCCTATTATTCCTATTATGTTAAATGATGCAACTTTAGCTAAAAAAGTAGCGGATAACATGTTAGCAGAAGGCATTTATGTTATTGGATTTTCTTACCCTGTGGTACCCCTTCATTTAGCGCGTATTCGTACACAAATGTCTGCGGCTCACACTAAAGAACAACTCGATCAAGCCATTCATGCTTTTGCTAAGGTTGGCCATCAATTAGGAATCATTCCCTCATGAAAGCACTTGTTAAGTTAAAACCAGAACCGGGTCTTTGGATGCAGGAAGCAATGATCCCTGAGATCAATACCAATGAAGTTTTAATTAAAATAAAAAAAACCGCTATTTGCGGGACTGATTTACATATTTACCATTGGGACAATTGGGCACAACAAAGAATTGCACCGCCTCTTATTATTGGGCATGAATTTGTTGGTGAAATTGTAAAAATAGGTCAAGCAGTCAAAGGAATTAATATAGGAGATCGTGTGTCAGGAGAAGGACACATCGTTTGTGGATTTTGCCGAAATTGCCGCTCTGGACGCAGTCACATTTGTCGTAAAGATATTAGCTTAGGCTCTACTCGCCAAGGTGCTTTTGCTGAATATTTATCATTACCAGCGGTTAATGCTTATCCAATTCCTGAGACTATTTCTGATTCACATGCTGCTATTTTAGATCCTTTTGGCAATGCAACGCATACTGCGCTTTCTTTTAATTTGGTCGGTGAAGATGTATTAATCACCGGGGCAGGCCCTGTAGGCGCTATGGCTGTTGCTGTTGCACGTTTTGCAGGTGCCAGACACATTGTCATCACAGATGTGAATGACTATCGATTAGATATTGCTAAAAAAATGGGAGCATCCCTTGCAATTAATATTCAGCAAACAACATTAAAAGAAGTGATGAATAAACTAGATATGAAAGAAGGTTTTGATGTTGGCTTAGAAATGTCTGGCAACTCGGATGCTTTCAATCAACTATTAAACCATATGAACCATGGCGGAAGAATAGCCTTATTAGGTTTTTTACCGCACCACACTCAAATTGATTGGAATAATATTATTCTAAAAGGCCTGCAAATCAAAGGAATTTATGGACGTGAAATGTTTGATACTTGGTATAAAATGATTGCGATGTTACAAAGTGGTTTGAATATTTCGCCCATTATTACCCATGAAGTGCCCGTTGATCAATTTCAAGATGCATTTGAAATGATGAGTTCAGGCAAAACGGGAAAAGTGATTTTAAACTGGTAATATTTTAATAATTAAAATTTGTTTATTGACTAAATTAGGAGAATACTAATGCAAAGTGCTTATACACCCTTAACTAGCAACGATACCCCAATCAATAAAATCAAAGAACCTGCACATCAAACAATGAGCGATGAGAAAGCGGTGGGTTCAATACTTTTATTTGATTGTATTTTGTGCTGTTGCCCGACTAATCTTTGTAATAACGCTTGCTCGTGTTGCGATAGTTCATATGGTGCTTCACGTTCGAGCGGTTGCGATGTTTGTTGTAATACCCTGGCTTACTGTTGCAGTGAAGATTGTTGCAAGGCATTAAATTGTAATGGTTGTATTTGTAGCGATGATTGCTGCGCTGACTGCTGCAAATTCTGCTGTTAAAATTTTTACTGAATTGGTCATTTATAGTTGGTGGATTACGGCAAAAAACGCCTAATCCACCCTACATTTTAATTTCACAGATGTTAATATTTTTTTGGCATACTCATCGCACAACGCAAGTTGTTGTAATCCGCGTAAAGCATCTTGATTGCCATATTTAATTCCGACTGCAAAAAGATCAACAGCCGCTTTAATATTTTGATTTAATATGCTGCCGTCCCAATAAAGAAAGCCTAAGGCAACCGCAGACACAACATCTCCAGCTCTAGCGGCTTTTTCATACCATAAAACAGCTTCTTTATTATTCTGCCGAGTCCCGAGTCCTTTACGATAACAGTAGCCTAAAAAACGCTTTGATAATAGCACGCCTTTTTCTGCGGCTTTTTCAAATAGTTGAAAAGCTTTTTCAGGATTAGCAAGCACAGCCTGACCATCTAAATAGATGCACGCTAAATTGTGCTGCGCATTAGGCTGTCCTCGTTCCGCTGCTTTTTCATACCAAAAAACAGCTTTTTCTACATCAGTTTTAATAATTTTACCTTGCTGATAAAGCAAAGCTAAATTATATTGTGCTTGCACCACATTTTTTTCTGCTGCTTTTTCATAAAATAAGACGGCTTTTTCGCCATCAACTGTCACACCAAAACCTTCAGCATACATAACACCCAGATTTAGAGCAGCAATAGAATTATTAAGATCAAATGCTCTTTGATAATAAGATAATGCTTTTTGGTAGTCTTTTTTAATTTGCTCGCCTTTAAAATAAACATAACCTAATTCATTTAGCGCTTCACTATCATTTTGTTTGGCTCGCATAATTAAATGACTTAAATTTTTAAGCATAATGTTTCCCTTATTTTGCGGTATTTTATGATATTCTATGACGTTTAATCGTTAACTAGGGTAGCATATTATGATCACATTAGAAACTAATTACGGTCCGATTACAATCACATTAGACTTTAAAAATACGCCTAAAACTGCTGAAAATTTTTTAAATTACGCTAAAGAAGGATTTTACGAAGGCACTGTTTTCCATCGGGTTATCAATGGCTTTATGATTCAAGGCGGCGGCATGGACAGTCTTTTAGAAAAAAAAGACGGAAAAGACCCCATAGAAAATGAAGCAGATAAAGCAATACTCAATAAACGCGGCACAGTAGCCATGGCACGTACATCTGATCCACATTCAGCAAGCTCACAATTTTTTATTAATGTAGCTGATAATGATTTTTTAAATTTTAAATCAAAAACAGATAATGGATGGGGGTATTGTGTATTTGGAACTGTCACCGAAGGCATGGATATTGTTGATAAAATTAAAGCCGTTAAAACCAGCCAACAAAAAGGCCATCAAGATGTCCCGGTTGAGCCTGTGGTGATAAATAAAGTAATTGTAAGTGAGACTGAAAAAACAATGTAATAATGCACGTGCAAATTAAAGTAGGGTGGGCACGCTGCGCTTTGTCCACCCTACCTTAAGAACCTGTTCTAAGAGGCACAGAAGCTTTGTTGTTCATTTCGCGCCTATAGACCCAATCGCTGACTTCTCTCTTCTAATAAATTTAAATATCTAGACTGCATATCTGTTGATAAAAAACTTTCTTTAATTAATTTTTTCCAAATAATTAAATTTTTTTGCATCTCATCTAAGATACTATTAATAACCTTAGAATTTATTTTTAATATTTTAATAGCAAAATAATCAATGAAATCTTTTTTAGTTAAATTGTTTTTTTTACCATTTAAAGGTAAAGCTAATTCTTCTTTAATACTTCCTAAAATCACAATAGTTGTATTTAATAAATCATAAGCTGGGGACAAAATAATTTTATTACTTCTTGTTATCAATGAAAAATTTTTCAAATGTGCATCTTCATTTCCAGTTAAAAAATTAAAAAGCACTAATTTAAATAATTTTATTGATTCGATGCGTGGAAATGTACAAAATTCTATTATTTTTGCTATTTTCTCCATTGAACTTTTATACTTTGTCTGACGATTCTTCTGTGATAGTTGCGCAAAATCTTCTTGAGATAATTTAATACGACCTTTGCGATCAAATCGTTGAATAAAATAAGTCATACTATTATCTTTTGCATAAATCAATCCATGCAGGGGAACCTCTAAACCAATCGTCTCAGCTAAAGTCATCGTAATTGCCTCATTTTGCGGCAATTCAGGATAATCTAAACTTTGTGGTTTTAAAATATATTTACCATTTTGATCAACTATTTCAAATTGACTTTCTTTAACATTTAATATGGCACTTAATTTTGGTTGAACGCCTTGCAGAGACATTTTTGGCGCACGCACAATCGCTTCCATACGAAGTTCTTCTGCGCTTAATTCTAAATTTTTAAGATTATTTAGTTTTTTAGATAATAATTTCAATCCTTTTTCAGAATAATTGTCAGCATTATGAAGCACTTCATAAGTAATAGGACATCGTTTCATACTATTTCCTCAATTGTGACTGCTCCCACTAAATCTTCGCCGATTTGAATCAATTGTCCTAAATAATCTTTTTGATCTAATTTAGATAATCTTAATAAAGCTGATAATTGCGCACCTTCTGGTAATAATCCATCAAAAAAAGGAGGGAATTCATAATAATCATAAATCTTTTTTTTAATAGGCATCGTTAAAGAAACAGGCTCTCCTGCATAATCAGATTCATAAGTAAATCGATAATGATTTTTTTCCATTTCTGCTAATTGACCTGCACGCACTCCATGCATTAATACGGCTACTTTTCTCATAATTTATCTTCTGCTATTGGTTTTTTAAATTTAATTTGAATATTTAATACCTCTAAAACATTTAATAAACTATTTAGCTGAATCGTCAGTTTTCCTTTTTCAATATCAAAGACAACTGTTTTCCCAACACCAGCTAATAAAGCTAATTTTTGTTGTGAAAGCCCACTTTTTCTTCGGTAAATTCGCACCATACTACCTATCTCAGCCGAAGTCATAAATAATACCTCATAAGAAAAATAAACAGCTTATATTACTGTTATAGCAGCAATTTTGAATAAAATAAAGACTTTTCTAGATAATATTGAGGAAAAATAAGATAATTTACTGCTATAACGGTAAAAATGATTAAAAAATGCTATTTATATCTATATTTCAGCTTAAACAATTAAAATTTACTGCTTTAACAGTAAAATTATTTGAATCTAACACACAAGTAATCAAATAAAGCTCTAATCGCCATTGCCTCACCCCCTTGCGGACGACCGGGACGGGGCTTTAGATTCCATGCCATTAAATCAAAATGCAACCATGGAATATTATCTGGGACAAATTCTTTTAAAAATAAAGCGGCCGTAATCGCCCCACCGTAACCATCTGTCGATGCATTATTAATATCAGCAAAAGGCGTCATGATTGAATCACGATATAATTCAAATAAAGGTAATTGCCATAGTGGATCTTTTACTTTATTAGCATGCACCATTAAGTCTTTTATTAACGCATCATTATTAGAAAAAACAGCCGGTAATTCTGTGCCTAATGCAACTCTTGCAGCACCCGTTAACGTCGTAATATCAATTAATAAATCAGGATTTTCACTCACCGCTTCAGTTAAAGTATCTGCTAAAATCACTCGCCCTTCTGCATCAGTATTACCAATTTCAATCGTGGTGCCTTTTCGACTCGTGATAATATCACCAGGACGATAAGCGTTACCTGAAATAACATTTTCAACAGCCGGTATTAATACACGTAAATAAATAGGTAATTTAGCCTGCATCATCATATTGGCTAACCCTAAAACATGCGCACCACCTGCCATATCTTTTTTCATTAATAACATGGCCGAAGAAGGTTTTAAATCAAGCCCACCACTATCAAAACAAACCCCTTTGCCAATTAAAGTCACTTTGGCATGCTTTGGATTTCCCCAACGTAAATCAATTAAACGCGGCGGATCATCACTGGCGCGTCCTACCGTATAAATCGATGGAAACTGCTTCTTTAACAGTTGCTCGCCTATAATTTGCTTCACCTTCGCGCGATTTTTTTTTGCATAAGAAATGGTAACCTCAGCTAATTCACTCGGCCCCATATCATCAGTGGGTGTATTAATTAAATCTCGCACTAAATAAATAGACTCAACTATATTAATAATATATTTACCATCCACTGATTCAGGAAAAACTAATTTTGCCGGCAATCGTTTTGGTTTTTTATAACGCGTAAATTGATACGCCCCTAATCCCCAAGCTATCGCAAATAAAATATAATCCTGCGCTGCTAAATCAAAAATATAATTCCCTTCTGGTAAACTAAATGGTAAAGCACCCACCTCCCAAAAATTTTGTATTTTTGAGACACAACAAACAACTTGATCTATCTCACCCATCTCATTGGGTAATAATCTCATATTACCCGGGTCAGATTTAAATTGAGTGGCTGCTAACCAATTTTTAATAAGCTGATTTTGTTTGTTAAGCCATAAATCAAATTGATCTTGCAACACAATGGAAATAAGCGTTGCATTTTTAGAGTCAAGACTATAAAAACAATTCAGCATAAGTATTTTCTATCCCTAATTAATGTAAAATCATTTCAGCTGGCATATATTCTTGCTGAAGAGCAGTTGCAACCGCACTATGCGTTAGTTTTCCGCGATAAATATTTAAACCACTTAATAAATGCGGATCACGACGCATCGCTTCTTTATAGCCTAAATTAGCAAGCGCTAACACAAAAGGTAATGTCGCATTATTCAAGGCAAAAGTCGACGTTCGTGGAACAGCCCCTGGCATATTAGAAACACAATAATGCACCACCCCTTCTTCAATGTAAGTAGGATTTTGATGCGTGGTCGGACGAGATGTTTCAAAACAACCGCCTTGATCAATTGAAACATCAACAATAACTGAACCCTGACGCATTTTCTTTAACATCGTACGAGTCACTAAACGAGGTGCTGATGCCCCTGGAATTAATACCGCACCGACCACTAAATCAGCAGTCGTCACATGACGTTCAATCGAATCAATCGTTGAATAAATCGTCATAATTTTAGAACCAAATTGCAAATCTAACAGATAAAGACGCTCAAGTGATTTATCAATCACCACAACGCGCGCACCCATGCCGATGGCTAGACGAACAGAGTTCGTTCCAACCACTCCCCCACCTAACACCACCACTTTAGCCGGTGCGACACCTGGTACACCACCTAATAAAATACCGCTGCCTTTATGAGTCACTTCTAAACTAGTGGCTCCTGCTTGAATCGCCATGCGACCGGCTACTTCACTCATCGGTGCCAGCAAGGGAAGTCCGCCATTTTTATTAGTCACTGTTTCATAGGCAATAGCAATACAACCTGATTCTTGTAATAAACGTGCTTGCTCAGGATCAGGCGCTAAATGCAAATAAGTAAATAAAATTTGCCCGGGACGTAGCATTTTACATTCAGAAGGTTGCGGCTCTTTGACTTTGATAATCATATCTGCTTCATTAAAAATATCATCTGCAGAGCCCACAATTCTAGCACCTACTTGCTCAAAATCAGCATTATCAAAGCCAATACCAGCGCCTGCCCCATCTTGAATAATCACTTGATGCCCATTCATGATTAACTCTCGCACACTGCTGGGGACAAGCCCTAAACGATATTCATGATTTTTAATTTCTTTTGGAACACCGATCAACATCTGCCGCACTCCTCTCTTATAAATTTATTAATAATATTATCGCTTATTGCGCTAGAGCTAACAATAATTTATTCATCCGTTGCACAAAAGCAGCAGGGTCTTTTAACTGACCGCCTTCAGCAAGCACCGCCTGATCAAATAAAATATGCGTCCATTCATCAAATCTTGTCGTGTTATTTCTTTCAAGAGATAACTTTTGCACTAATTCATGCTCGGGGTTTAATTCAAAAATAGGTTTTGATTCTGTTACTTCCTGTCCTGCTGCTTTTAATAATCGTTGCAGTTGTAAACCCATATCAGCAGCATCTG
Source organism: Gammaproteobacteria bacterium (assembly GCA_013287765.1). Lineage (GTDB taxonomy): Bacteria > Pseudomonadota > Gammaproteobacteria > DSM-16500 > DSM-16500 > JABDDD01. The sequence goes on from JABDDD010000007.1 coordinate 9,754, forward strand.
CAACTAAACAAGAAGGAGAACTGGTTAAACGATGAGATAAACGGACTTCTTTGATTTTATCACCTAACACAGATTTCACTTGCTTTAAGACTTCGGCAAATTCTTGTTTTTGCTTTTCTTCGCTGACAGCTGGTTTTTCTTCTTTTTTAGAAATTTCTGCTAAATCAATATCTCCTTTGGCAACAGATTGCAAAGCTTTTCCAGAAAACTCAGCTAAATGATTAATTAACCATTCATCAATTCGATCAGACATTAATAAAACTTCAATATTATTTTTACGGAAAATTTCTAAATGCGGACTGGCTTTAGCTGCATTAAAAGAATCAGCTGTTACATAATAAATCTTTTTCTGATCGGCTTTCATCCGGCTAATATAATCATCCAAAGAAACCACTTGAGCATCTGTATCTAAATCGGTTGATGCAAAACGTAATAATTTAGCAATGCGTTCGCGATTAGCAAAGTCTTCTGCGGGACCTTCTTTTAATACATTGCCAAACTCTTTCCAGAAAGTTGCGTATTTAGCCGGATCTTCTTTCGCTATTTTTTCTAATAGATCTAACACACGTTTGATTAAAGCATGACGTAATTTGGTAATAGTTGGATTATCTTGTAATATTTCACGAGAAATATTGAGTGGTAAGGCATTTGTATCGACAACCCCTCGCACAAAACGCAAATAAAGCGGCATGAATTGTTCGACTTTATCCATAATAAACACGCGTTGCACATATAATTTTAATCCATGTTGTACCTCAGGCTGCCAAAGATTAAAAGGCGCATGCGCTGGAATATAAAGTAAACTAATATAATCTAAGTTACCGCCCTCTACTTGATTATGTGCCCAAGCTAAAGGTGGTTCAAAATCATGGGCAATATGCTTATAATGTTCTTGATATTGTTGTTCAGTGATAGAATTTTTTTGATTTACCCAAAGGGCAGATGCACGATTGACCGCTTCCCATTCGCTTAATTTAATTTCTTGTGCTTTATTTTCTTCTTTATTTTGTTCTGTATTTTCTTTTTCAACACCGGGCAAAGCATGCATGCGAATCGGTAAATTAATATGATCAGAATATTTAGTAATAATACTGCGTAACCGCCAATCATTTAAGAAATCACTCTCATCTGCTTTGACAGATAAAATAATATCAGTACCGCGCGATTCTTTTTCGATATTAGCAACAGTATAATCTCCCTTGCCTGTTGATTCCCGTACAACACCATGCTCTTTGGTTAAACCGGCACGCCGCGTTCGCACGGTGACTTTGTCAGCAACAATAAATGCCGAATAAAAACCTACCCCAAACTGACCAATCAAATGCGCATCTTTTTTTTGATCCCCTGTTAATCGCTCGAGAAAAGCTTTAGTGCCTGATTTGGCAATTGTACCTAAATGATCAATCACCTCATCACGACTCATGCCAATACCATTATCACTAATAGTAATTGTTCGGGCTTTTTCATCAAAAGAAACATCTATTTTAAGCTCTGACTCATTTTCATATAATGCGGCATCTGATAGAGCCTCAAACCGCAATTTATCAGCCGCATCCGATGCATTTGAAACAAGTTCTCGTAAAAAAATTTCTTTATTACTGTACAAAGAATGGATCACAATTTGCAATAATTGTGTGACTTCTGTTTGAAAATGATGCGTTTCTGCTTGCGGTATCGTCGTCATAGGTATTAAATTCCTTAAAATTTAAGATATGATAGTTCATGGGGACTTATTTTCAATTTTCAAGCTTATTTGGACGGAATGTTTTCTATGGAAAATAATGCAAAAAATCACCTTGCTTTAGAAACCAGCCTTTATTTGCAACAACATGTGCATAACCCTGTTGATTGGTACCCTTGGAGCGATGAAGCATTAAATAAAGCTAAAAAAGAAGATAAACCAATACTTTTATCTATCGGTTATTCTGCTTGCCATTGGTGTCATGTGATGGCACATGAATCTTTTGAGCACACTGAAACTGCTAGTTTAATGAACAAGTTATTTATTAATATCAAAGTAGATCGTGAAGAGCGTCCGGATTTAGATAAAATTTATCAAATGACCCATGCGCTTTTAACCCAACGGGGTGGCGGTTGGCCTTTAACGGTTTTTTTAACACCTGATGATTTAGTTCCTTTTTTCAGTGGCACTTATTTTCCACTAGAACCACAGCATCAATTACCGGCGTTTCGTTATGTCTTGCGGACGATTCATGCGCTTTATCAAAATAATCGTCATGAGATTATTGCGCAAAATAAAGAATTATATAAAGTTTTAAATGAAAATTATGCTCCAAAAAATATAGCTACCCTGAATACACGCCCCATCGAACTTGCACAACATATTTTAGAAAAAAGTTTTGATCAGCATAATGGTGGATTTGGGGCTGCGCCTAAATTCCCACAATCTGAAGTTTTGCTTTTTTTATTAGACACTCAACCGACCCTCACAAATATTATTTTATCTACTTTAAATCACATGGCAAGAGGCGGGATTTACGATCAATTAGGTGGTGGATTTTTTCGTTATGCAACGGATGCGAAGTGGCTTATCCCACACTTTGAAAAGATGCTCTATGATAACGCGCAATTAATATTAACTTATACCGAAGCCTATAAAAAATTTGCGCATCCACTTTTTGCAACTATCGCTAAAAAAACAGCAGAATGGGCTTTAGATACCATGCAATCTCCATCTGGTGGATTTTATGCAACGATTGATGCAGATTCTGAAGGTCATGAGGGAAGTTATTACCTTTGGGATAAAGACATTATCAAAACTTTATTAACGCCTGAAGAATATCAAATCATTGATTTATATTTTGGTTTGAATAAACCAGCCAATTTTGCTAAAAAATGGCATTTAGCTGTTGATATTCTCGAAGAAAATATTGCTATTCAATTAAAAATATCTTTAACAAAAGTCATAAGCTTAATACAATCTGCTAAAAATAAATTATTCACTGCACGACAAATGCGAATTTTTCCACAACAAGATAAAAAAATCTTAACTGCTTGGAATGGATTAATGATCAATGCATTATTAGAAATAAGTGATGTGTTAGATGAACCGTCTTTTGCAACATCTGCTCATCATGCGCTTTTGTTTATTCAGCAAAATCTAATAGTTAACAAGCGATTACATGCAAGTTTTCAAGGAAATCGTCCTCGTTTTGCTGGATTTTTAGATGATTATGCTTTTTTGCTCAAAGCGGTTATGACATCGTTACGCTATCAAAAAAGCGATCAAGATTTAGAATTCGCCCGTTTTCTTGCAGATATTTTATTAGACGAATTTTTTGATGAAAAAAATGGCGGGTTCTTTTTTACAAGTAAAAATCATGAAAAACTAATTCAACGACCCAAATCCATGGTGGATGAAGCAACGCCTTCTGGCAATGGAATTGCAGTTGATGCTTTAATAATCCTGGGAAACTTAGTCAATGAACCGCGTTACATTCACGCTGCAGAAAAGACATTATCTTTTGTCTGGGAAGTGATGACCAAATATCCTGTGCAACATGCGAGTTTATTAGTCGCTTTGGCTCGATTTCTTAAAAATAATTAGCACATAAACTCAATATAACTTATAATCATCAATAACCTACTTAATTTAATAAAACCCCTATGACACATCCTGCGCTTCGTTTAAAAAATTTTGACTTTACGGAATTATTCCATCCTGAAGGTTTAAATAAACTTGATCAATCTTTTTTAGCGCAATTAAAAATTCAGCATCCTGTTTTACAAGATGACTTACTAGCCTATCGACAAGAGACAAAAATATTTTCTGCTTTAGAAATAAGCGAATTATTATTAGCAATCGCTCCTATTTTAGAAGAATTTATTATTGAGTTATTTCAAATTGAGGAAGCAGCCAGTATTCAACAAGCACAAACACTATCACATAATCCTGTTTCTCTTTTTAAGAAATTTTTTGTTTTACGCCGAGCTAAAAAACAAGTCTCACAAATCGCAAAAATAGCTGATTTTATAACTTTAAATAAATGGCTAGAAGAACAATTAACTAAAGCCCCCCTAAAAACAGACGATAAAGAATTGGCTGTTAGTTTATTAGCGACCCATTACGTGAGTGATCCTGAACAATTTAAAGAAGAAATTAATCAATTAACCGACTGGTGTGCACACGCCCTTACAACACCTATTGCAAAACAATTAGTGAAACAATGGATAAGCTTTCATCTGCCCGAACGTATTGATTACAATTATTTAGTGCCGCATATTAAAGAACCTTACGATAAACTAGATCGACTATCCTCTCCTATTGATCAATTACGCAAGCGTGATGGCTTTAAATTAACTGATCCGCGCATGAATGCACGAGAAGTACAAGATGAAGTAAATTATTGCATTTATTGTCATGACCACGAAGGAGATTTTTGTTCGAAAGGTTTTCCGGTTAAAAAAGGCGATCCAACACAAGGATTTAAAAAAAATCCCTTAGATATTACGCTCATCGGCTGCCCGCTAGAAGAAAAAATTTCTGAAATGCATCAACTCAAACGCGATGGTTTAACCATTGCAGCACTTGCTATGGTGATGGTTGATAATCCAATGTGTCCTGCAACTGGTCATCGTATTTGTAATGATTGCATGAAAGCTTGTATTTATCAAAAACAAGATCCCGTCAATATTCCGCAAATTGAAACGCGGGTTTTAACCGATGTGTTACATTTACCATGGGGCGTTGAAATTTATGATTTACTCACCCGATTTAATCCCTTACGACAAAAACAATTTATATTAAAATCTTATAATGGTTTAAAAGTAATGATTGCGGGTTTAGGCCCTGCTGGTTTTACTTTAGCTCATCATTTGCTGCTAGAAGGATTTGCCGTGGTTGGGTTTGATGGTTTGAAAATCGAACCTTTACCAGAACATTTATTAAATTCGCCCATTTATAAATTTGATGACCTAAAAGAATCACTCGATTCTCGTGTCATGGCCGGTTTTGGTGGAGTAGCTGAATATGGTATTACCGTTCGTTGGGACAAAAATTTTCTTAAATTAATTTATATTAGTTTAATGCGTAGACCCACTTTTCAGGCCTTCGGCTGCACCCGCTTTGGCGGCACGATTCATGTGGCAGATGCTTGGGAAATGGGTTTTGATCATTTCGTGGTGGCGGTTGGAGCTGGATTACCTAAAGCCTTATCTATTCCAGGTAGTTTAGCGCCAGGCATGCGACAAGCGAATGATTTTTTAATGGCATTACAATTAGGCAATGCCGCCAAAAAAGAAAGCCTGACCAATATTCAAGTGCGTTTACCGGCTGTCGTGATTGGCGGCGGTCTAACAGGCGTTGATACCGCAACTGAAGTACAGGCTTATTATATTACCCAAGTTGAAAAAATATCTCATCGCTATCAAAAATTAATAGCAGCGCAGGGAGAAGAATCTGTCAGACAAAGTTTAGATCAAGCCTCGATTGAAATTTTAGAAGAATTTTTAAGTCATGGTAAAGCCGTACAAAAAGAACGAGAACGCGCAGCAAACGCCAATGAACAACCTGATTTTATTCAACTGATTCGCAAATGGGGCGGCGTGACTATTGTTTATCGCCGCAAAATGCAAGAATCCCCTGCTTATGTTAACAATCATGAAGAATTAGCCAAAGCTTTACAAGAAGGTATTTTTTATCTAGAAGAATTAGAACCGGCACGTGTTATTTTAAATCAATACAGTCAAGTTGAAAATTTAGTTTGTCATAAACGAATTGAAAAAAATCCAAATGAATGGGAAACATTAAAAGAAGATATTTTTATTCCAGCTCGCGCTATTTTTGTGGCAACGGGCACACAACCAAATATTGCCTATGAATTTGAGCACCGCGGTACTTTTACTCGTTTAGGATTACAATATCAGCACTATGAAGATAGAGACGGTGAATTAATTGTTCCGCATGGTATTTCGCACTGCAAAGAAGCTGATTTTGGTGCATTTACTTCTTATCATAAAAATGATTATCGTATTAGTTTAATAGGTGATACGCATCCTATTTTTCACGGGAATGTGGTTAAAGCCATTGCATCGGGTATGCGAACTTTTCCGAAAATTTTAGCAGTGTTACAGACTAAATTAGGTAAAAAAGGTGACACAAAAGAATATATTTTATTTCGAGATAAAATAGCTTATTTATTTAAAACGACTGTGGCAAATATTATTCGTCGTACGGAAAACGTGATTGAATTAACAGTCAAAGCACCGCTTGCTGCTAAACATTTTCAAGCAGGTCAGTTTTTTCGTTTACAAAATTATGAAACCTTTGCGCAGCGCTATGATCATACAGCGTTACAAACCGAACCGATTGCTTTAATTGCTGCAGATGTGAATAAAAAAGAACACACTTTAAAATTTATTATTATTGAAAATGGTGCAAGCACAAAATTATGCGCAACTTTCAAACCAAACGATCCTGTTGCATTAATGGGACCAACTGGTGTGCGCGGTAAAATTTCAGAAGAACAAGAAACAGTCTTAATTATTGGCAATCAATTAAGTATTGCATTAATTAATAGTTACGGTAATGCGTTAAAAGCAGCGGGTAATCGCGTGATTTTTGTCGGTTATTTTAATAATACAACTGAAGTATATGATCAAGCAACTCTTGAAAAAGTCACTGATCTGATTATTTGGCTCACCCAAAAAGAGGCTATCATAGCTAATCGACCCAGTGATATTTCTTCTACAGAGAATGTATTAGAGAGTTTGCTAAAATATCATGACAAAATTCCATTATCTGATGTTGATCGTATTTATTTAATTGGAGATAGCCACTTTTTGCGAGATTTTCACTTAGCAAGACAGAATCAATTAAAACCTTTATTATTAAAAAATCCAGTTATTTACGGCTCTGTTTTTAGCACTATGCAATGTATGTTAAAAGGCGTATGTGCGCAATGCTTACAATGGCAAATTGATCCTGAAACAGGAAGACGGACAAAAGCCGTGTTTGCTTGTTCTTGGCCGGATCAACCGTTGGAATTAATTGATTTTGATAATTTACATGAAAGACAAACGCAAAATCGGCTGCAGGAAACTATTAGCCGATTATGGGTAGAGTATTTATTTAAAAATTATGATATTCCAAGAATTTAAGAATGTATTATTGCAGAATACATTATAATTTATCTTTGCTAGCTGGTTTAACATTCGGAGCCTTATTAAGAATTTCTAAATATTTTGAGCGATTTCCTCGTTTAGATCGATTATTTAAATAATCTTCAGTCTCTAATACCGCTATTTTTTCCGCTAATGCAAGTTCGCACATTTCAATACACTACCGCCTTGTTGTTTAATTTGATTGAAAGTAAGCCACTTGTCAGAGACTAAACCACCATCAATTTGATGAGACAACAATTTCCATAGATTAATGCCTTGATAATAGCCATGTATGCTTTTTGGTAAATTAATACAACCATTCACATTCCAATTTTTTCGCCATTTCAATAATCCATTATGTTGCTCGATTATTTTAAATAATTCTTCAGCTTGTTCATTGCAAAATTCATGATAATTTTTCATAATACACTCCGTAAATAATAGTAGAATTTTGCAGTCTTTCCGACTGCCTGACTGATGGGCAGGCAGAAGGAAAGACAAATATTTACTTACGCGTGAGCGAGTGGCGATAATTGAATTAAATTTGCGTCGTTGCAAGGACTCCCTAATAGATAGAATTAGTTAAATTGTTTAAAGGTGAGTGTATTTTTACACTGCAAACGCTTCCTTATATGATAAATAAATAAGAAGAATCTGATAGATTATAACTATCTAAATTTATTACATTTTTCAACTAATAAGTCATTGATTGCTCATATGTTTGAAGTTTACAAATACATAGTATATAATAGTAAATGTAAACCAAGAGAGGATAAATCATGATAGGTAATAAGATTAAGCGAGCACGAAAAGCATTAGGCTTATCTTTTAGGGATTTGGGGCAGCAGATTGAGCTTAGTCATGCAGCAATCAAAAAATATGAAGATAATGAGGTAATCCCATCTTCCGATATTCTTATTAAGCTTTCGAAAGTACTGCACGTCAAAGTGGAGTATTTTTTCAGACCGGAGCACTTCACTTTAGAAAAAATACAATATCGTAAGCATACTGATATGCCAGAACGACAATTAGAAGAAATTAGAGCAAAGATGTTAGATCAAATAGAAAGAAGAATTGAACTTGAAAATTTATTTCCTTCATCACCAATACAAGAATTTTCTCTAGATACTAAAAAAGTAAATGGCTTCAATGATATTGAAAAAGTTGCGGATCAAATTCGCAAACGGTGGAAATTGGGGATTGAACCATTACCTGATCTAATTGATATATTTGAAGAACACGGCATCAAAGTTTTTGAAATTGATAATCAGCAATATCCAAAATTTGATGGTTTGTCCGCCAGCATTAACAAAATGCCTATTATCGTGATTGGGAATCAATGGCCTGGAGATCGTCAAAGGTTTACTTTGGCTCATGAACTTGGACACCTAGTATTGGACGGCTTTTTTAATCCATTTTTAGACGAAGAAAAATGTTGTAATCGTTTTGCTGGCGCATTTCTTTTGCCAAAAGAAGCTTTAATAAATGTGATTGGAGAGCACCGCAATTATATTGAGCCCCGTGAACTTAGTTTGCTTAAGCAGGAATTTGGTATCAGCATGTTAGGTATTCTACATCGAGCAGAAGATATTGGAATTATATCAAATAGTTTATACCTTCAATTGCGTACCGAATTTAATGAAAAAGGTTGGTCTAAATGCGAGCCAGGTGAACAATATCCCCCTGAAAAAACGCATATTTTCGAACTGATGATTTTTCGTGCCTTGGGTGAAGAATATATTGGTGAATCTAAAGCTGCAGAACTAATGAATATGCCGCTTGAATCATTTAGGTCTTTGCGTGCTATGGAGAGCCAAGATGTTGCTCATCATCAGTGATGCGAGTGTATTAATTGATATTGAATGCGGCAGGTTAACAAACACAATGTTTAGTTTGCACTGGAAATTTGCAGTGCCCGATATTTTATTTGATGAAGAGTTAGCAGAACGTCATAGTCATTTACTGGAATTTGGCTTAATAAGTAAACCTATGAGTGGGGACTTACTAAGTGAGGTTTATAAACTACGTCAGAAATATATTAAAACTAGCGTTAATGATTTGTTGGCATTGATTCTGGCAAAACACGAAAACTGTCAATTATTGACTGGTGACAAAGCATTACGGCAAGCAGCCTCAGAATTAAGTGTAAGCGTACATGGCACAATATGGTTGGTAGATCAAATGCTTCAAAGTAAAAAAATTACTGTTGATGTTGCACGCACTGCTTTTCAACACATGAAAGATGGTGGCAGTAGACTTCCTTGGGATGAAATTGAAAAAATATTGAATAAAGAGTAATGAATATGTGTCTAGAGAAGAAACGGGCGAAGAAAGATTGCAACGAGGATATGTGATGAATCAATTGGCTGTTGAAGAAGCAAAAGACTATGATAGAGGAAAATATTCACGACGCCTTGACGCCTATGCCATTAATCAGCAGGATAATCAACATCAATACCATTGATTATCCGGATAAACAGCGGTATCACTATTATATGACCTACTTCCAACGTATGAACCACCTACACCGTTGTGCGTCATTTGATTATTGCATCATGTTTTTAAGGAAAATAGCATAGGATTTTTTTTAGTAGTTTCAGCAGGGACAAGACTGTACTTTTCCAATACGTCTTGATTAACTTTATGATTAATGTTAAATACTTTCTCGAGATTATTTGCAGATTTAAACTTCATACCGCCACCATGTCCGGCTATAAAAAATCGGCAGTCATAAATAGCATCAACACATTGTGCCTTTACTTTATCAATTACTTTCTGTTCATCGCTTGCAGATAGTTCCATTAAAGCATAATATCCAATTTTAAATTTCTTTTCTGCTAATACATTTTCATAATTATTTAAAGTCAATGATCGTAACTTAAAAAATGTTTCATATCCAAATTTTCCAGATTCTTTTAAAAAAAATTGATTATGATTTAGGATATATTCTGCAAGTCTTTTTTGTAAGTCCGATGACTTAACATCTTCTAATTTTTTTTCCACTTGGCTTTTCAAGCCGCTGAAATTCAACTTATGCTTATTCTTTGGCGCGGACGCAGTGGTTGTTTCTTCTACTTGATTATGAGATAGCACCTCTTCCAAAAATGAAACATCTTCTATAATGGCTCTAGGCAGCAATGTCACCATTTCGTTTGTCACTTTCTTCATTTTTATATTAATCTTAGAATTTTCTTTAGAAAATTTTTCTGCATTTGCTAAATCTAAGTTATTCCAAGTATTAAAAATCCAACAAATACCAGGAAAAACTAAAGATAATTCCTTAATTCTTTTTTGAAGGTCATCATTGAATTTACAATAAGAAATATCAATCTGTATTTCTTCTTTTTTTTCCTTACATGCTTTTATAAATTTCTCATGGGCAAGAAAATACAGTGGATCTGGCATGAAAGACAAATCCAATATTTTTGATTTATGCATTTTTGCAAGTTTTTGCGTTAAAATAAGCTCATTATCTTTTTTTATAATATAAAAAAAATAATCGCCTTCACTATCTACTTCTTTCACCTCGAACCCAATTTTTTTAGCTGTAAAGGAGTTAAATAGAACAGGCATCTCCCCACCCCCTAATATACATACATTAGGAATTGTGGCAAGCAACTGCAATAGTTCTACTACAACAAAATTATTTTTCAAAACTAATCCAGTCATTAACCCCATAGCTGTTATAATGATAGGCTTTCCTTCTAAATTTAATTCTTTTAATTTATTTTTAATATTAAAAACATTATCATGAATAAATACACAAGATTCTTTATAGTCTTTTTGTGCATTTTCAATATTGATAGATGATAAATCAATTCCAAATAATGTAAGCGCATGCGTTTTTTTAGCAAAATAATTTTCTACATCTTTAAGAAATGTTCCTTCACCGCAGCCTAAATCAAATAAGTAAATTTCTTTTTGCCCTGTTAATCTTTCTGTTAAATGATTAATTATTTTTGAACCAAGTCTCTTATAATTATTGTATACCTGGGGAGATTTATAATGCTCTCTTATTCCATTAGTCCAATCTAATGTATCAACTGTAAAAATTTGATATTTTACACAAGGATATCTGTAATTTAGATCGTCTAAATTTACAATTTGACTCGGATCAACTGTGAAAACTTTTTTACTATCATCTTGGTACCGTATCCATGCCGCCGCTTTATCGTGCTTTATATCCGGAGTCATTCCAAAAGCGACTGTCGAAAAAAAATAATATTTCTTAATGTTTTGTTGTTCATCTTCAAATTGATAATAGGCATGAATCTTATTTAGTTTTTTAAAAGAAACGGTCTTTTTTAAAACAGAGTCTCCAGCTAGATCAGAGATTTCTAAGTAACTGCTAGACATAGATGTACCTTCATTTGCAAATATAGTATGATTATTGTACGCCAATATTATTAAGGCTACCTTGCTCAGTGTGTTTTTTTTAAAAATATTCTATAAATCAATTAGATAATAATTGATAAATTAATACGGCCGCTCGAGTCGTTACCACGGGTAAGGAAGAAATCGTTAATCCCTCATCCAAAGAATGCGCGCCGCCCCCTGCTCCTAATGGGCCTAATCCAGCTAAATTAGCAGGCACACTATAAGCAATATAAGAAATATCCCCCGCCCCTCTTGCCGCAGGATCCAAAGGCACTACTTTGCCATAACCTAATTCTTGGCTGATTTTGCTATATAACTTAAGTAATTTAAGATTGTTTTCTGTTGGTTCCATCGCAGGAATGCCATCTTGAAAAATAACCGCAGCATTCGTACCTGGTAAATGATTTTTAACAATATCTTTAATTTCTTGTTCCACTTTAAATTGTTGCTCAGGTGAAATAAAACGTAAATCGCCATCTGCAATAGCTGTTTTAGCAATAATATTAGTTTTAGCAGAAACCGTCCCGGTGACAGAATTTCTATTATAATTAACCATCGCTCCACCCAACATAATAGCCGGATTAAAAGATATATATTTTTGTTTCGCCAAAGTAGTCGCAGCTGTCGTTAAAATACGAGCTAATTCTAAGTTGGCACCAAACCCGCCATCTTTAAATATTTGCGCAGAGTGCGTGGCTGACCCTTTCGTCATAATCATAAAACGACTCACACCCCGACGGGCAATCGTTGCAGTATCTAATCCCAAAGAACATTCAAAATCTAAAGCCACATCACTTTTTTTTGCAACAGCAAATAAAGATTTTCTGGAAATACTTGCTGGTTTGCCAGAATCTTCTTCATCCCCCATCATTGCAACAGTAATAGAAGTATTATCTAAAGCATGTATGGCGTTTAACGCTTTTAAAGCATATAAAATAACAATAATTCCTCCTTTATCATCAATTACTCCAGGACCGGTTGCAATATTTCCCTTGCGAGTATAATGCTGAAAAGGACTATTTTTCGCAAAAACAGTATCAAGATGTGCTATTAATAAAATGCGTTTTCCAATAGATCCTTTTCGTACAGCATATAGCGTTCCTGCTCGATGGAAAGAAGCAGGCTCTGCAACCCAATAAGTCTTAAATCCTAGTGCTTTAAATTCTGGACGTAATAATTCTCCAACTTTATGCACGCCTTTTGTATTGGTGGTACCACTATTAATATTAACCAGTTTTTTTAAAAGTTTTAAAGCAGGTATCATTTGTTGGTGAATAGATTTCTGTAGGGCTTTTTCAGGGGAAACTATTTTTTTTGCAAAAAGATTATTAGAAAAAAATAAAAGAATAACTAATACAACTGTCATTCCAATGTAGACAGGAATGACAGGAATTTTATTTACTCGCATAACTTTTCCATTGATAATTGATCACTTGTCAGCAAGACCGCACCTCTTGCACGCATTTCTTTAAAAGCATTTTCACTATCACCTGCTTTTAACTCAACCCCTCGACAACCATCGACAATCACAACTGTTTTAAAACCTAATTGAATCGCATCAAAACAAGAAAATTTAACGCAATAATCTGTCGCAAGACCCATTATATAAACTTCTTTTATATTTTCTTTATGTAAATAATCTTGTAATTCAGTGTGTCGCAGATGAGCATTATCAAAAAAAGCACTGTAACTATCGATATTTTTATCAGTCCCTTTGAAAATAATTTTATGAATAAACTGTATATCTAATCCAGGATGAAACTCAGCTCCGCGAGTCCCCTGCACACAATGATCGGGCCATAAGATTTGATTAATCTCTCCAAGATGCATTACCTCCCCTACTTTTGCTGAATGATTCGAGGCAAAACTGGTATGATCCGCTGGATGAAAATCTTTTGTCGCAATGACTAAGTCAAATAGTGGCTGCAATCGATTGGCGATTGCTATGACTTCATCCCCATATGGCACCTCTAAACTACCACCTGCACAAAAATCATTTTGCAAATCTACTAAAATCAATGCACGTTTACTTCCCACAAAAAGCTCCTCTTGCCGTTAGGATATAAGACGCCTATTATATACTTTTTTAACACGAATTGAATGGAATATGAGCATACAATCAGCCTGGGGCACCTTAATGAATAATTACCCGAAAAAAAACAGCGGGTTAGATGAAAACTGTTTAATCGATCTGTCGCATCTTGGATTAATAAAAATAACAGGCTTAGACGCTGCCAAATTATTACAAGGACAACTCACTTGCGATGTCAGTGAAGTCACCCCAACCTCTAGCCGTCTTGCTGCCCATTGCAATCCAAAAGGACGTATTATTAGCTTATTTCAATTATTTTTATATCAAGATCATTATTATCTACAAATGCCACGTACACTTATTCCTATTGCACTGACTGCTTTAAAAAAATATGCCGTATTTTTTAAAGTAGAACTAACAGATGCCAGTGATGAATTAATCACTATTGGTTATTGCGGCAATCAACTTCCACAAATAATGTGTGATGATCATTTTGTTATAACACAAGAGGGACGGTATCAAATTTTAGGTGACATGGACAGCATGACACTTTTATGGAAAAAAATAGCAGAACACACCGAAGTCAGTGACGCAGAACATTGGCAATATTTAAAAATATCTAACTATATTCCTACTATTTATCCCGAGACTTCTGAAAAATTTTTACCGCATGAATTAAATCTACCTGGATTAAAGGCTGTTAGTTTTAATAAAGGATGCTATACCGGCCAAGAAATTATTGCACGCATGCACTATCGCGGAAAATTAAAAACAGAATTAAAAGAACATATTATTGAAACTGATTCAACGCTCATACGCGGTGAAGATAGCGCATGGGGATTAATCGTCGATTATTGTGAAATCAACCCCAATCAATATAGTGTTTTATCGATCATCGCTAAAAAGTAGGTTTTTTATGACAAAAAAAATTAAAATTGTTCTTGCACAAATTAATTTAATTTCAGGTGATATTCAAGGTAATTTAATAAAACTCATTCACTCTGCAGAAAAAGCACGTGATAGGTTAAAAGCAACTGTCATCCTTTTTCCGGAACTTAGTTTAACCGGTTATTTACATGAAGATTTAGTCTTTCGTCAAGATTTTCTTGATGAAGCTGACTTAGCCTTAGAACAATTTATGCAAAAAATAACTAATATCTATTGTGTCATTGGTCATACTTACCGCACAGCAGAAGGTTTATTCAATGCCTGTTCTTTGATTTATAATCAGCAAATTTTAAGTACTAGCACCAAACAAAATCTCCCTAATTATGGCGTATTTGATGAAAAACGTTATTATCTGCCGGGAAATGGCCCCACTCTTAGTTTTATTGAAAATATTCCTGTGGGTCTTGCTATTTGTGAAGATCTCTGGTCAAGTGAACCTATCAAAAAAGTAGCAAAAGAAGGTGCCCGCCTTATTTTATCTCCTAATGCTTCTCCTTTTGAATTACATAAACATGAAAAAAGAGTAGCCACTTTAAAAGAACGTATCGCGTCTCATTCTATTCCTATTTTTTATACTAATCTTATCGCAGGACAAGATGATTTAATTTTTGATGGTGGATCGATGGTCATTGATCAACGCGGACATTTAGTGCAACATGCTGGGTTTTTTAATGAAACATTGCATCCAATCGACATAGACATTTCAGATCAAAATACTCATATTATTTCTGCTCCCATTTCAATCTTAAATACAACAGAACGTGCTTACCAAGCGCTTATTTTGGGGGTAAGAGATTATGTGCAAAAAAATCATTTCCCAGGAGTTATTATTGGCTTATCAGGTGGAATTGATTCTGCTTTAACGCTTGCTATTGCTGTAGATGCTTTAGGATCAGATCAAGTGACCGCGGTATTATTACCTTCACGTTATACATCTTCCATGAGCCATGAAGATGCCATTAAGCTTGCGAATAATCTGCAAGTAAACTATCAAATTATTTCAATTGAAGACTCTTTTTCAAGTTTCTTAAAAACATTATCATTCGATGAAACAGGCATCCCTGCTGAAAATTTGCAATCTCGTTGTCGTGGCATTCTCTTGATGGCTTTATCTAATCAAAGCGGTCGACTGGTGCTATCAACAGGAAATCGTAGTGAGTTTGCCTGCGGTTATACAACGTTATATGGCGATATGGTCGGCGGACTTGCTGTTTTAAAAGATGTGCCTAAAACATTTGTCTATGCACTCAGCGCCTATCGCAATGAATTAAAACATGTGATCCCCAAGCGCATTCTTAAGCGAGCCCCTTCAGCTGAATTAGCGCCTAACCAAAAAGATGAAGATAGCTTGCCGCCTTATCCTATTTTAGATGAAATTTTAGAGTTATACTTAAATCAAGAATTGAGTATTAAAAATATTATCGCAAAAGGATTCGCAGAAAAAACGGTTACTGATATTGTGAAACTGATTCATCGCAGTGAATATAAAAGACGTCAAGCGCCCATTGGTATACGCATTAATCACCAGGCTTTTGGGCGCGATCGACGCTATCCGATTACCTCTGGATTTAAAGGCTAATATAATTGGTGGATTACGGCAAAAAAACGCCTAATCCACCCTACATTAGCTGACTTCCGTACCGGGATAATTATATTGCAGCACTCTCATCGCATCATTTGCATCTTGTTCCATATGAATAGCACGGTAAGATTTAACCATTAAAACTAAAGCAGCGGGTACAGTGGGTGCACCTTGATAGTGTCTGACGACTAAGCTTGCTCGATTAGCTGCTGCTAAATAAGCACCGCGGCTATAATAATATTGCGCGACTTGTAACTCATGCTCTGCTAACATATTTCTTAAATAAATCATGTATTGATGCGCAGCTGGTGCATAACGACTATTAGGATAGCGTTGTACTAATTCTGAAAAGCCTGCAAATGTCTTTTTAATTTGACTCAAATCACGTGTTGCTAAATTCACTGAAAACAATCGTTCAAATATACCAAGATTCTGATAAAAATTCGATAGCCCCCGCATATAATAAGCATAATCCGCATGAGGACTCATTGGATGCGCATAAATAAAACGTGTCGCAGCCGCTTCCGTGGACGCATAATCTTCTTTCATATAATAAGCGTAAATAATATGCAATTGTGCGATTTCAGTTTCACGACCAAAAGGATATTGCACATCCAATGCTTCAAATCGTTTGATGGCGTCACCATAACTATGGTGATGCAACGCCTTTTCACCTTTTTGAAAAATTTGCTCTGGTGATTCGCCTTTGTAGGCATCAGCGGGATCGGTAGTGGTTGAACAACCGGTTAATCCAAAAAAAATTATGGAAAAAATTAGTATTAAAGGTTTTATCATTCTCATTTTTTAAAGTTCCATCATGCTATAATCTA
Organism: Gammaproteobacteria bacterium; assembly: GCA_013287765.1. Taxonomy (GTDB): domain Bacteria; phylum Pseudomonadota; class Gammaproteobacteria; order DSM-16500; family DSM-16500; genus JABDDD01. The sequence goes on from JABDDD010000007.1 coordinate 26,645, forward strand.
CGAATGGATTGCATTGTAAACTAAAATTGATCATAAAATCTATCGGATAAAAACAATGTCACAAAAAATAAATCAAACCCTTACTATTCCAGATGATTTGCGTGGATTGCGTTTCGATCAGGCATTGGCAAAATTATTGCCTGATTTTTCACGCACGCAAATTCAAAGCTGGATTAAAAATGCCGAAATCACTTCAAATCAAAAACCATTAAAAACACGCGCTACAGTAAAGGGCGGTGAAATCATCTCTATTCAAGCAAGCGTAAAAGAGCAACCTATTTTTGCTGCAGAAGCAATTGCACTTGATATTATCTATGAAGATGAGGTGCTGCTTGTGATTAATAAACCAGCAGGCATGGTCGTGCACCCGGCTGCGGGTAATTATCAACATACTTTACTGAACGCATTAATTCATCATGAACCCCATTTACAAACTCTACCACGCGCAGGTATTGTGCATCGGCTCGATAAAGATACCTCAGGGCTTTTGGTCGTGGCAAAAAATGCCCTGGCAGTTAAAAGCTTAACAAAACAATTAAAAAATCATACCATGGAGCGTATTTATCAAGCCATTGTCTTAGGTGTATTAATCAGTGGCGGCACTATTGATGAACCCATTGGCCGTCATCCGATTAATCGCTTACGAATGGCAGTAACAGACAACAACAGCAAACCTGCGATCACCCATTATCGCGTGATCGAACGTTATCGAGCTTACACTCGCATTAAAGTTCAACTAGAAACAGGCCGTACCCATCAAATTCGCGTGCATATGGCTCATATTCATCATACTATTTTAGGCGATCAAACTTATGGCCGTTTGCAATTACCCAAGGGCGCCTCAGCAGAATTAATTGATATGCTTCGACAATTTAAACGCCAAGCTTTGCATGCGACAGAACTTTCTTTAATTCACCCGGTCACGGAACAAACTATCACTTGGCATGCGCCCTTACCTGATGATATGAAACAATTAATTAACGTGTTACAACAAGATCAACAACAAAAAGATAAAAAAAAGGATTTTTTATGAATTTAGATTTATTGATTACACCTAACTGGCCTGCACCGGCTACTATTAAAGCTTACACAACGTTACGTGGTTTAGAATTTGATAAATCATTTAATAATTGGAGTACTTTCCAACAAACCTTACAATTACCAAATAAACCTATTCTAGTTGCTCAAAAACATACTAATATTGTCTTACCCGCTATCGAACAAAATCATCATCAAATTGCCGATGCAACTTTTACGGATCAACCCCAACAAATTTGTTTGGTAACAACTGCTGATTGTGTGCCACTTTTGATCTGTAACCGACAGGGCTCTAAAGTAGCGGCTATTCATGCAGGTTGGCGAGGGCTGGCAAGTGGTATTATTGGTAAAACCATTGAAGCACTTGATTTACCAGGCCAAGAACTATTAGTTTGGCTAGGTCCTGCGATTAGTCAGGATTGCTATGAAGTCGGTCGTGATGTTCGGGATTCTTTTCTGACAGCAGACCCGCAATCGATTGATTATTTTAAAGTTTCTTCTGATCAACACTGGATGGCTGATCTATATGGCTTAGCGCGTTTACAATTAAAAAAATTAAATATCCAGCAAATATATGGCGGAGAATATTGTACTTATTCAGATTCTAGTCGATTTTATTCTTTTCGGCGTGACAAAATACATAATGGACATATGGCAAACTTAATTTGGATTGCGTAAAAAAATTATGCTATCCTTCGAATATAGCGATTATCTAGCACTAGGAGTCTTTAATATGAAAAATATGAAAATAGTAATGCTAAAAATATTATTTCTATTGTGCAGCCTAATGAGTTTAAACTGTTTTGCAAATATCCCCGCTGATTTTAGTTTAAGTCCGATGATAGAAAAAACTTCTCCTGCTGTTGTTAATATTCGCGCGCAGATAAAAGTCATGTCTTATGACAGATTGTCTCCGTTAGACCGCCAGAAATTAAATCCAAACGAGATACCGAATGCTATTTTATCCATAGCCTCGGGCGTGATTGTGGATGCCAAAAAAGGCTATATTTTAACAAATGCGCATGTGATAGATGATGCACAAGCGGTTGTTGTCACCTTAAAAGATGGGCGTCATTATAATGCAAAAATTATTGGGCTTGATAAACCGTCTGATATTGCTTTATTACAAATTAACGCAATAAATCTCATTGAACTTCCCATGGGTAATTCAAATAATTTAAAAGTGGGTGATTTTGTCGTGGCAATTGGTAATCCTTATGGCTTAAACCAAACAGTCAGCTCAGGTATTGTCAGTGCACTGGGTCGCGCGGCGTTAGGCATTGAAAATTTCGAAAACTTTATCCAAACTGATGCATCTATTAATCCTGGTAATTCAGGCGGCGCTTTATTAAATATCAAAGGTGAATTAGTGGGTATTAACACTGCTATTTTAGCCCCTAATCAAGGAAGTGTCGGCATTGGCTTTGCTATCCCTGTTAATATGGCAAAAAGTGTCATGATGCAATTGATACAATTTGGCAATGTACGGCGTGGAACATTAGGTGTTGGCGCACAAGATGTGACACCTGATTTAGCAACGGCTTTAAATTTAAAAAGCTCTGACGGTGCTGTTGTTACTTTAGTAATGGTTAACTCTCCGGCTGAGCAAGCGGGTCTAAAAGTAGGAGATGTCATTACGGCTGTGGACAATAATATAGTTAAAAATGCCAATGATGTTGTCAATGCGATTGCTTTTTTAAGAGTGAATTCCACTGCTAAGCTTTCTATTTTACGAGATGGCAAGCCCGTGTCACTTAATATTCAAACAACGGATCCTAAAAAGCGTCTGGAAATCAGCGAAAAGTTAGATCCTTTTCTGTTTGGGGTTGGGTTAAAAAACTTAAATATTTTCAGTCCACAACATGGTGAAATTCACGGTGTTTTAGTTTTATCTGTTTTAGAAGACACTAATGCATGGCATGCTGATTTACGCCCAAATGATGTCATTGTTTCAGTGAATCAACAACCCGTCACGAATATAGATGCCTTGAAAAAAATTGTCGCAAGTGTCAATGCACATCAAGAGTTAGTATTACATGTGTTGCGCGATGCAGGAGCGGTGTTTTTAGTAATCAATAAAGAATCTTAAAATTTTAATTTATCACAACTGAAATGGTGGGCACGCTGCGCTTTGCCCACCCTACATTATTATTTTTATAATGAAAAATATTATTCTAGATTTATTCAATCATCCATATTAAATAATTTCATCATATCTTTAGCATAACGATGTCCATGCGCAAAGTCAGGCGGAATCAGCCGATTCAGTGAGTCAATTTCTTTTTGCGTAAATTTAATATTAACCGCTCCAATATTTTCTTCTAGATATTTACAACGCTTGGTACCTGGAATAGCGGTGATTCGCGGTGATTGATGAATAACCCACGCCAAAGCCAATTGCGCAACAGAATATTTTTTTTCTGCAGCTATCTTTTCAAGTTTTTCGACAATTAATAAATTATGCTGAAAATTGCCTTCCTGAAATCGCGGTAAATTACGTCGAAAATCTTTTTGCTCCAGATCATTCACATCTTTAATTTTACCAGATAAAAAACCACGACCTAATGGACTGTAAGCCACAAATCCAATGCCCAATTCTTCACATAACGGAATAATTTCTTTTTCAGGCGCACGTGCCCAGAGAGAATACTCAGATTGAATCGCAGTCACTGGATGCACTTTATGCGCCAAACGAATGACCTCAGCACTTGCTTCAGATAAACCGATATATTTTATTTTGCCTTCTTGAACGAGCTCAGCCATCGCTTGAATAGTCTCTTCAATAGGCGTTTTAGGATCAATACGGTGTAAATAATATAAATCTATATAATCCATACCTAGTCTACTTAGACTTTGTTCGCAAGCCCATTTCACATACTCAGCAGAACCATCCACACCACGAGAAATAGTGTTTTCTTTATCACGAATAATGCCAAATTTAGTGGCGATAATTACTTGTTCACGAAAGGGTTTTAAAACTCGACCCACTAATCGCTCGTTATCCCCAAAACCATACATATCCGCTGTATCGAAATGATTAATGCCCAGTTCAATCGCTTTTTCAAGCGTCTCAACACATTCTGCTTCATTGGCTGTGCCATAGAATTCTGACATTCCCATGCAACCTAAACCAATATCAGATACTGTTAATCCAGTGTCACTGATCGTTCGTTTTTGCATTGCGCTATACTCTCCGTATGATTTTTTTTAAATAAATGATTGATCCCTGCAATATCTATAATAGACTGCAAATGAAGCGGCACGTCTTCAAATAAAATAGCTTTCTTTAAATCCTTTGCATAATTCACCCACTCAATCATTAACGCAAGACCGCCGCTATTTGCATGCGTTACATGGGCTAAATTAATCGATAAACTCTTTTGCTTAGTAAAAAAAGATAAACTCTCTTCCCATAATTTAATAATAGTCACAAAATTTAAGATACCAGATACTTTAAGGCAACCTGATTCTTCTATTAATGATGCAGTTCTCATTAGCGTCTGCCATTATGCTGTTTGAGATCGCGAATAAGATCATTCATTGACGCACCTTGTGATACTTTATCTGCAAATTGTGAACGAAAACTTTCTAAAAGACTAATGCCTTCTACTGTTAAATCATATAATTTCCACTGCGCCCCTTTTGAAACTAATTTATAATTTACAGTAATCGAAGGCCCATCGGTTCGAATAATTTGACTATCTACCCGCACAGTATTTTTCCCCTGATAACCCCCTCGCACCGGGAAAAATTTAACAGTTTGATCACTGTAATCTGCTAAAGCAGAAGCGTAGGTACGCACCAATAAAGTCGTAAATTCTGCTTTAAACTGCGCACGTTGACTAACAGAGGCTGCATTCCAAACTGACGGCGGTAACACTCTTTTTGACATTTCATCTAAATCAGCATGCGGTACTACAATTTTATAAGCTAAAGAATACACTAAATTCGGATTGGTTTTCAAAGTAGTCTTGTGCGCTTTTAAATTAGCAATCATCGCATTAGCAATGGATTGCAACATCCCAACAGGAGAGGAATCAGCCCAAGCACTTTGCAAAAAAACAATGCCTAAACTTAAAACCAATAAAACAGAATAGAAAGATTTTCTCATTGTGGCTTCGCCTCTTCATTGGATTGATTAGATTGATTAGATTGTTCATTTCCCATGTTACCAATTTTAAATAAAAATTGCCCAATCAGTTTTTCTAAAATCATGGCTGAATGCGTCTCTGTTATTTGACTTCCTTGCTTTAAATAAGTTTGACTATACATAGGGGTAATTGCAATATAATTATCTCCTAATAATCCTGCAGTTAAAATACTAGCCGATGAATCATCTGGAATATTTGCATCTACCGCATTAATACGCAAAGTGACTTCTGCACGATACGTTTTGGGATCTAAAATAATTTGACTGACCTCTCCAATGCTCACCCCACCCATTTTAACCGGAGCGCGTATTTTCAATTGGCCGATATCATCAAAATCTGCAGTGATACTATATCCATCTGCTTTAAAAAAAGAAGTAAGCCCACTGACTTTAAAAGCTAAAATAATAAATGCTGCAATTGCAATTAATAAAAAGCATCCAACAACTGTTTCAATCGTGCGTTGGGATAACATTACCACCCCCCTATCATCATTGCGGTTAATACAAAATCCAAGCCCAACACAGCAAGCGAGGAATAAACAACTGTTCGAGTGGTTGCAAGTGCAATGCCTGCTGACGTCGGTTCTGCATCATACCCTTGATGTAAGGCAATCCAGGCAACCACCAACCCAAAGACAATGCTTTTATAAATCCCATTTAAAATATCTGCATTAAAATCAACAGAAGATTGCATATTAGACCAAAAAGCACCTGCATCTAATCCTAGCCATTTAACACCCACTAAATAAGCACCATAAATAGCCACTGTATCAAAAATTAATGTCAATAAGGGCATAGAAATAAACCCAGCCCATAACCTCGGAGAAATAATCCGTTTTAAAGGATCAACTGCCATCATTTCCATACTGGATAATTGCTCAGTTGCTTTCATTAAGCCTATTTCTGCAGTTAATGCAGAACCTGCCCTGCCTGCAAATAAAATCGCCGTCACCACAGGTCCCAATTCTCTAACAACACTTAACGCAACTAACGGGCCTAATTCAGCAGAAGCACCAAATTTTACGAGGGTATGGTAACCCTGTAAAGCCACCACCATGCCAATAAATAATCCTGACATGACAATAATAATAAACGACAGCACACCTTCTGCGTAGATTTGCTGAATTAATAACGGAAATCCTTTACGAAAATTAGGTGCGGTCAAAATCACGCGAAATAATAAAATACCTGCTTTGCCATATTGACGCAGCACTTCAATAAAATAACGGCCTAAATTCGTGACAGCATCAATCATCCAGTCATTCCTTGCAATAAATCATCTTCAATGTTATCCGCCGGAAAATGAAAAGGCATCGGACCATCGGGTAGTCCTTGAATAAATTGATGAAGTTGTTCTGATGGATTGGCTTGAACCTCAGCGGGTGTCCCCTGGCCAATGACACGACCACCTGAAATAACATAAGTAAAATCAGCAATACTCAATGTTTCTTTTACATCATGTGAAACCATAATTGTTGTCATTTCTAAAGCGTCATTTAACGTGCGAATTAATTTTAATAAAATACCCATCGCAATGGGGTCTTGGCCTGATAAAGGCTCATCATACATAATAAGCTCAGGATCAAGGGCAATCGCACGTGCTAAAGCAACGCGCCTTGACATACCGCCTGATAATTCACTCGGCATTAAATCGCGTGCCCCGCGCAATCCGACCATTTGTAATTTAATTAAAACAAGCGTTCGAATCATTTTTTCAGATAATTTAGTATGTTCGCGTAATGGAAAAGCCACATTATCAAATACGTTTAAATGCGTAAAAAGACCGCCGCTTTGAAATAGCATCCCCATACGCTTTCTTAAAGTATAAAGCTCTGAACGATTTAATCGAGGGACATTTTGTCCATCAATTATAATTTCCCCCTTATTCGGCGCGATTTGACCGCCAATTAGTTTAAGTAAGGTGGTTTTACCCGTTCCAGAAGGCCCCATAATGGCGGTGATTTTTCCGCGCATCACAGTCATATCGACATCTTGAAAAATGGCTCGACCATTTCTATTGAAAGATAAGTTATTAATTTTAATCAAATTATTCATTTAGCGACTGAAAAAAACTCTGATTGATAAGAGCGTGAGTATAACAATCTTCCTTGATAGAGTAAAAGATATAGTAAAATTTTTTTTATTTGTCGCGCTAAAACAGGTAAAATAGGGTTGTTTTAAATTAAAATTGAAGGAATTTTATGCAAGATGTGGAGAGCATTTGTGAATTAGGTCGCGCAGTCATTGAAACCGAAGCGGAGATGATCAAAAGTTTAATTAGTCGAATTAATCATCAATTTGCCGAGGCCTGTCAATATTTATTTAATTGCTCCGGCCGCATTATTGTCATGGGCATGGGAAAATCAGGTCATATTGGTAGAAAAATTGCAGCAACATTGGCCAGCACCGGAAGCCCTGCCTTCTTTATTCATCCAGGGGAAGCAAAACACGGTGACTTTGGCATGATCACGTCCGTGGATGTTATTTTAGCGCTATCCAATTCAGGTGAAACTGAAGAAATTCTAAGTATTTTACCTTTTATTAAATATCGTCATCTGACTTTGATTACTTTAACCGGCAATAAAGAATCGACTTTAGCTAAATCGGCTACGGTCAATATTGATGTCAGTGTTAGTAAAGAAGCCTGTCCTTTAGGTCTTGCCCCGACGTCTAGCACAACTGCAGCCCTTGTCATGGGCGATGCACTGGCTATTTCTTTGCTTGAAAAAAAAGGATTTACTAAAGAAGATTTTGCGTTATCTCACCCCGGCGGTATCTTAGGCAGACGATTATTATTACGAGTCGATGAGCTGATGCACACGGGAGCTGCATTACCTAAAGTGGATTTTAATGCTTTTATTAAAACAGCCCTGATAGAAATGACCCAGAAAAAATTAGGCATGACGACTATTATTAACGAAAAAAATGAATTAGCAGGCGTATTTACCGATGGCGATGTCAGACGAGCACTAGATAGTCAAATGGATATTCATACCACCCCTATTCATCAAGTTATGACCCATCAACCCAAAGTGATTCCGCCAATCACCTTAGCAAGTGATGCTTTGCATCTCATGCAACACCATAAGATCACTTCTTTAATCGTCATCACAGCTGATAATCATCCTGTCGGTGTCGTTCATTTACATGATATTTTGCGCGTAGGAGTTATATAATGCAGTCATTGATAGAAAAAGCTAAAGCAATTCATCTAGTCATTTTTGATGTCGATGGGGTATTAACTGCTGGTATTTTAAGTTATGGGATCACTGGCATTGAACGCAAAAATTTTCATGTCCATGATGGTCAAGGCATGAAATTATTAAAAAAATCAGGAGTTGAAATTGCTATTATTACCACTTGCCGTTCAGAAATGACTAAACGTCGCATGCAAGATTTAGAAATAGCCCATGTTTATCGCGGTATTACCGATAAATTGCCTGCTTATGATGATGTAAAACAAAAATTAAATTTAAATGACGATCAAATTGCCTATATTGGCGATGATTTACCTGATCTTCCCATATTAAGCCGTGTGGGTCTTGCAATCACCGTGCCTAATGCGCCGAAAATTATTCAGCAACATGCGCATTGGATTACGCAATCAAAAGGTGGAAAAGGCGCTGCTCGTGAAGTATGTGATTTTATTATGCAAGCACAAGGGACTTATCAAGCTATGATTGATTCTTTTTTACAAAGATAAATATATATTTATAGGGTAATGATGTGTTCACTTTAAAAAATGTAATGATCGCTTTTTTATTTCTCTTAAGCGTAATTTTGAGTGGATGGTCTATTCTCACAATAAAAAAACATCCTATTCCACGAGTAAAACCCACTGTATCTAACCAACCTGATGCTTTTATGGAAGGTGTAGTAGCTGTTGTATTAAATAAGGCAGGCGTACCTGCCTTAAAAATTACTTCTCCCAAAATGATACATTATCCCAATAATGATACGACTCGCATTCTCTCACCGCATTTAACTGTTTATAGAAATTCACCTGAACCTTGGTTAATACAATCTGATTATGCGAAAGCAGCACATGGCGTTGATGAAATTTTATTTTGGAGCCATGTAATTATTCATCATAAAAAAGATATCGCAAATCTTGATACTACTTTAACAACCACGACTCTTACTGTTTTTCCAAAAAAAGAAACGGCAGAAACAAAAGCGGCACTGACGGTTTGGCAACCCAATACCACAGTTTATGCGGTTGGAATGTTAGCAAATATGAAAGCAGGCACTATAAAATTATTATCACAAACAAGAGGCGTATATGTTCCTAGCCCTTAAATATTTTGTATTATTTTTTTGTGTATTTTATCCAATCTTTGCAGCAGCCCTAGCTGAAGACCGTGAAAAAACGCTGCATATTGTTGCAGATTCATATGAATTTAATTATAAAACTGGTTTAGATATCTATGAAGGTCATGTTAAAGTCGATCAAGGCACGACCCATTTAACGGCCGATCGCTTAATTACTCAAAAAAATAAACAACACAAAGTGATTTATGCAATTGCTTATGGATTCCATGAGCTTGCAGAATATATTACTATTCCCAAACCGGGTGATTTAGAGTTACATGCTAAAGCAAAGGTGATAAAATATTATCCTTCAACATCCATTATTATCCTTGATAAAAATGTGGCGGTGCATCAAGGACAAAATAGTTTTCAAGGAGCACATATTATTTATAATATGCAAGAACAAACGGTATCGGCGCCTGCTTCTAAAAGTGGTCGATCAACTATAGTCATTGAGCCATCACAACTAAAATCATGAATACTTTACGCATTGAAAAGATTAGCAAACAATATAAAACACGCCAAGTTGTTAAAAACGTGTCGTTAAACTTAAACGTCGGTGAAGTGGTGGGTCTTTTAGGGCCTAATGGCGCGGGAAAAACGACTTGTTTTTATATGATTGTGGGTTTAATTAGTTGTAATCAAGGTCAAATATTTATAGATCAACACAACATCACGACTTTACCGATTCATGCGCGCGCAAAACTAGGGATGAGTTATTTACCCCAAGAAGCATCCATTTTTCGAAAATTAAGTGTCGCTGATAACATCATGGCAATTTTAGAATTACGCCCAAACTTAAATAAAAAACAGCGCCTAGAAATATTAGATCGCTTACTTAACGAATTTCATATTACGCATATTCGACAAAGTTTAGGCATTAGTTTATCAGGGGGCGAAAGACGCCGTGTTGAAATTGCCCGAGCACTTGCAACGGATCCAAAATTTATTTTACTAGACGAACCTTTTGCGGGTATTGACCCTATTTCAGTTGTCGATGTGAAACGCATTATTTCGCATTTAAGCACTCGCAAAATCGGCGTATTAATCACTGATCATAATGTCCGTGAAACACTGGATATTTGTCAGCGCGCCTATATCGTCAATGAAGGAGAAATCATTTGCGAAGGCACCCCTAATGAGATTCTGCAAAATAAACAAGTCCGTTCAGTGTATTTAGGGGAAGATTTTAATTTATAATGAAGATAACCTATGCTTGAAGAAAATGTCACTATTAAAAATAAATTAGGCTTACATACACGAGCGGCAGCAAAATTAGTAACCTTAAGTTGCAAATTTGAAAGTAAAATTCAAATTCAGCATAATAATAAAATAGCGGATTGTAAAAGCATCATGTCTATTATTTTATTAGGCTTAACCAAAGGAATGACCGCTCATTTAATCATTTCTGGTGCAGATGAACTGGAAGCAGGTGATGCGATTATTAAATTGATTAATGATCGTTTTGGTGAAGCTGAATAAAAATTTTATCTATTATCTAGTCTATCAAGGAGGAAGAAAATATATGTCAATAGAAACTCCTCAAAAAAATTCAAAGCGAAAATATTGGTTAACAGCGTTAAGCATCCTGTTTATTATTATTATTTTTATTTATATTATTTATTGGTTTTTCGTGAGTCAGTTTTACGAAACCACCGATGATGCGTATGTCGCTGGCAATTTAGTGCAAGTCATGCCACAAATTAATGGTCGTGTCATCGGAATCTTTGCAGATGAAACTGATTTAGTTAAAAAAGGCAGTGTACTCGTTAAACTTGATAAAACAGACGCTGAGATTTCTTTAAAAAATGCAGAATCACAACTTGCCTTGACTGTCCGACAAGTCAATGATCTTTACAAAAATGTCGCCGAATTACGCGCTAATGTGGCGATGAAAGAAAATAATCTCACCAAAACACAAGATGATTATAAACGTCGTCAAGGATTAGTCGTCACTAAAGTCATTAGCGCCGAAGACTTACAGCATTCACAAATTGCTGCTAATAGTGCTCAAGCAGATTTAGACTTAGCACAAAGTCAATTAGCTTCTGCGATGGGATTGGTCGCAAATACTGATCTTTATCATCATCCACAAATAGAACAAGCAGAAGCTCGTCTGCGTGATGCTTATCTTGCATTAAAACGCACAACTATTTATGCCCCTGAAGAAGGCTATGTAGCAAAACGTCCGGTACAAGTGGGTCAGCAAGTCGGAACTAATACTATTTTAATGATTATTGTGCCATTAGATCAATTATGGGTAACGGCTAATTTTAAAGAATCACAAATTGAGCATTTTTATATTGGTCAACCAGCTAATATTATTTCAGATATTTACGGCAATACTATACATTATCATGGAAAAGTGATTGGCTTAAGTCCTGGCACAGGCAGTGCTTTTGATTTATTACCGCCACAAAATGCAACAGGCAATTGGATTAAGATTATTCAACGCTTACCGGTGCGAATTGCGCTTAATTCAGCTGAATTAAAAAAATATCCATTAAGTATTGGCTTATCGATGACCGTCACAGTTGATACGCATCATCGCACGGGGAAACGTTTGAGCACGCTGTCAAAAGCAAGCCTCTCTAAAGTGATTTATGCCACAGAAAATTATGGAGATGAGTTAAAAGAAGCAGATCAGCTCATAGAGCAAATTCTAAAAGCAAACGCTGCTAATACGAGTATTCCTAATGAGTAACATCAGTCATATAAATAATAATACAGAACTAGCCCCTATCAAAGGTTTGGCATTAGTCTTCATGACATTTGCTGTTTCTTGCGGCATTTTTATGAATGTATTAGATTCATCGATCGCCAATGTTGCTATTCCATCTATTGCGGGTAATTTAGCGATTAGCGCCAATCAAGGCACGTGGATTATTACTTCTTTTACAGTCAGCATGGCTATTGTTTTACCTTTAACGGGTTGGTTAGGCAGACGATTTGGTGAAGTCCGTTTATTTGTTTTTTCCACTTTTTTATTTACCATTGCATCGATCTTATGTGGTTTATCTTATAACTTACAAATGATGATTGCTGCACGTGTGATGCAAGGAGCCGTTGCAGGGCCGATGATTCCCTTGTCACAAAGTTTGTTGCTTGCCAATTATCCACCCGAAAAAAAAGGGCTTGCGATGGCACTATGGGCGACGATTGCAGTGGCAGCCCCGGTATTGGGGCCGATTTTAGGCGGATATATTACTGATAATTATACTTGGCCATGGATTTTTTATATTAATGTCCCGGTGGGTATTCTATCGGTTTATTTAACCTGGATGATTTTAAAAAAAAGAGAAACGCCTATTATTCGTGCACCGATTGATTATATTGGATTAGCGTTATTAATATTAGGGGTAGGCTGTTTACAAATATTACTTGATCAAGGACAAGACCTTGATTGGTTTAATTCAAATATTATTATTTTACTAAGTGTTATTGCAGCGATTTCGTTGAGTTATTTATTAGTATGGGAGCTGACAGAAAAGCATCCTATTATTGATCTTTTTTTATTTAAAAAGCGTAATTTCACAGTTGGCACGATTGCGATTAGTTTAGGCTATGGGACTTATTTTGGCGGGGTAGTGATTTTGCCTTTATGGTTACAAACAGAAATGAATTACACTCCCACTTGGGCGGGCATTGCAACGGCGCCGCTTGGAATTTTGCCGGTTATTATCTCGCCATTTTTAGCATTTTTCATGAAAAAAATTGATTTACGTTTATTATCTGCGCTTGGATTTGCTATTTTTGCGTATTGTTCATTTTGGGTTGGTTCATTTAATACGGATATTAGTGTAGGAGTAGTGGCTTTAGCGCGTTTTATTCAAGGATTGGGGGCTCCCTTCTTTTTTATTCCAACGCTTAGTATTTTGCTCTCACAATTACCGAATAAAGATTTAGCAAGTGCAGCGGGATTATCTAATTTTTGCCGTATTTTAGCGGGTAGTTTTGGCACATCGATAAGTGTGAGTCTTTGGGATACACGTGAGCGTTTGCATCAAAGTAACATCGTACAGAATCTTACTGATTACAACCCAGATTTACAATCAGCGCTGCATTATTTTCAAAACCAAGGATTTGATGCTTTAGCCAGTCATGCAAAAATAACTTTATTAGCGATCAATCAAGCTTATATGCAAGCGACTAATGATATTTTTATATTATCGGGGTATTTATTTGCAGCAATGATGATTTTCATTTGGTTTGCTCGACCGCCATTTTTATCTAATGCCGTGGGGGCTGTGGGGCATTAATTTAGTCCCCGCACCAACTTCTTTTTTTGAAGAATTAAGATAATAAGGACTTTGTCCATTCTCACTTTCGCTTACATTGAACAGCTGCGTATTACTACTCGATTTGCTAGCAATAGGTATGTGACCTACATTACTATCAGACTCTGACATTTTTTTAGGCTCGTCTTCTTCTCTAACTTTCTTTTTCTTATTGAAAACACATATATCTACTACTTCTGGTATTGCTCTAAAAGTAACGGCAGTCGAGCTTAAGGCTATGGCTGGAGTTACCAAGTGACTGGCTCCTATTTTTTTAGAAATATTTAAAACAGCCATTTCACAGTCTTTTGACACAACAGGCATGTTACCAAAAGGGTTAAGCCCAGAAACCCAACTATACTTACCTAGTATGTGTGTTAGCATATTTGTCCATAGATTAGCAAATGATTTAACAAAAGTAGCTGCGCCCAGTCCTGGCACTAAAAATGAAGCTACAATTAATCCAACTGAGATAACTAAACTAATACCGCTACATATTCTTGCGACCCACTTATTGTCAAATAAAGATAGCGCTTCAGATGCAACATTTTTTGCTTGTCGCATTGGGCAAAAAATTTGTTGAAATAAAAGTCTCCACAGATGCGAGGCAAACCCAACCACAGTAGCAACTGCTGCACCCGCATAATACAGGGACTTTTCCCATCCGTTCTCCGCCTTTTTTGCTTTTTGAAACCAATCACTTGCTAGATAATGACAACACTCACCTAGAATCGCAAAACCAGCCATTATTAAAAGAGGAATAAAAGTCATTAATTTTATACAAAACAATACTCCATAAAACAGAAGATCAATCAAAAATCGCAAAGTTATAGAAGGATACATCCAGTAAAACATATTTTTAACTTGTTGTTTTTCTTGTTGTTGTTCGACTGTGAAGTTTGATCGTATATTGAGGATATCTTTAATATTAGCCTTTTCATTACTTTCAGAAGAGTAAATGAAAAAATTCCGAAATTTTGAAGAAAGTAACATTAGTATAGAAGAAGGAACCAATAAGTTAAGAATTCTTCTCCATATCCATTGACTCTTTTCGTTTTTGTTACTATTACGGCTTTCTAGAAAGTCAGTATCATTATTACCTGTTAATTCAAGAAGCCAATCCCCTATATTAAAAGAAAGATTTTTATTATCATAATTGGTAATATTTTTACAGAAATGTATCAATCCTCTTGACATCGCCATTGCTTGACCCTCAAAAATTATTCAATGTGAATATTGTATAATATTCACCTTAAAAAACCCTTAAATGTGATAAAATTTACCGGGATATAACTTATTGTATTAAATAACAAAAGGGGGAAATATAGGGGGGATTAGGCGTTTTTTGCCGTAATCCACCAAAAATAGGACTGCCTTTTATTGTAATTAAGGCCGCGATTTGGCACGAAAACACCGATAGATAACATCATCTGGAGTCAAGGTAGTATGATCAATTGTTTTAGCAGCAATATCATGCAATAGCTTTTCATCTAACTCAGTTGCTTTTAAAATAGATTTAGTATAGTTCATTGCATCATTAATTCTGCAACGGTTTTTTTCATTTTTTTCTAATAAAGCATCAACTAATTTAAAAATACTTTTTTCTTTTACAGTGAGTGCCTCTGTTTTAACTTTTGTTATTTCATATCTACCGCAAACTTCAGTCAACTTATATAACTTCGGAAAAAATCTTGCACTCACGATTCCGATAGCATATACATCACGCTGAAAAAAATGTAAGCTATCCGTCTTTTCATTTGGTGGCAGAAATAAGGCAACGCTCTTAACAATTCCGCTATTCCAAGCAGATCTAGTATTTCCAAAATCAATCAGTTGTAATTTATTCATTAAAGGGGACAAAATAAAATTCCTAAAGGATATATCATTATGCGCTAAATAATGCGCGTGAAGAAAATATAATGCAGAAAATCCTTGGAGTAACCATTGCAAAAGAATATTATAATCAACCTTTTCAAACCAATCAGAGTCATAATGATCGACAGTGTTTCCAGTATAGTAAGGCATAGCAAGATAAAATATGCTATATATATTACTTTTAAATCTATCAGGATTTTTGATATGATTTTTTTTAAATCGTTTAAAAAAATAAACCTTATTATATTTTTTGTAATACTTTTCACAAACAAAGGTTGTATAACCTGCTTCTGTTTCTGCCTCAGGCAATTCTATAGATTTATCATATATTTTAAGTGCAGCTTTAGGGGTGGTTGACTCTTCTGTGTCAAATAATTTTTTCACTTTTCCATTATGACCTTTCGGCTCGAGGTCATGTTTTTTTTCTGAAATAAAAAAACGAATTTTAGAATTAATAATTAACTCAGAACGTTTTCGTGGTGGTTCAAATAACTCTTTCCGGCTAATTTTTTTAATTTCTGCTTCTTTAATATCATCAACTTTAAAAGTAAAATCTTTAAAAGTCCTTTTTAATATTTTTTCATCTACTAATTTTTCTTCTGCTAAATCGAATAATACATCAAGCATGGCAGCAAGCATTACCAAGGGTAACGAATGTAACTTTGATGACCATTTTGTTGCAGATATAGCAGTATTATCAGCTAAATATTTTAAAAAAATGGAAAGTCGCTGCCAAAGCCAAGAATTAATTTCATCAGAGGCTTTTTTAGTTAATTCAAGACCCAATGTCAATTTACAAAGATATAGTATTTCTTGTAAAAAATATATTTTTTTAGAAAAAATGGCTACAATAGTTTCGTCATTCAATCCCTTTATTGCCATTTTTCTCTTAAATTCCTTTATTAATTCATCTTGAAGATTTCGGCTCAAAGCACCTTTATCTTCAAGTTCTTTAATAGTATCATCTGTTAATAAATTACGTTCAAGTAGAGTAGCAAATAATGTTAATGTTGTATCCTTACGATCTACAAAATAATCAAGAATTAAAAAAGTTAAAGAAGAATGATTTAATTTAGATAAAATTGTATAATTTTCGATAGCATTAAGAGTTACTCTTTTCAATAATTGGACGGCAGATAAAAGTTTTTCAAAACCAAACTGCGCTAAATTTTTATCAACGAAAGCTCTTTCCTCATCAGAATAATCCGGCATTATTTTTTCTAAAGGAGTTGTTGCCCCTAATTGACGGCACTCTTCTTTTGTTAAATTTTTTGCGCCTGCAACAATAAGCGCCCTTACACACTCAGTTTTTTTTTCCGCATTAGCAAATGTGAGTGGAGAATATCCATTTTTCTCAGTGCTATTTAAATTTGCACCCGCCTTGATTAAAGCATTTAAAAATTTTAAATCACCGTGCTCTGCCGCAAAATGTAAGGCTGTCTCCCCTAGATCATTTTTATAATTTACATCGCCTTTTGCTTTTGCCTCTTTGATACTCTTGATGCAAGATGGCCTTTTACTTTCTTCAGCCGCAATTTCTGCTTCTTCAAAAGCAGTTAAGAGCTTAGCAGAAATGGCTAAAATAGTTTCGTCAGTTACTTTATCTGTTATTATTCTCCCAAATTTTTCTATTAATTGATCTTGAGTATCTCGGCTCAAAGCACCTTTATTTTCAAGGTCTTTAATAGTATCATCTGTTACTAAATTACGTTTAAGTAAAGTAGCAAACGTTGGTAATTCTGTATCCTGACGATCTACAAAATAATCAAGAATTAAAAAAGTTAAAGAAGAATGGTTTAATTTAGATAAAACTGTGTAATTTTCGATAGTATTAAGAGTTAATCTTTTCAATAATTGGACGGCAGATAAAAGTTTTTCAAAACCAAACTGCGCTAAATTTTTATCAACGAAATCTCTTTCCTCATCAGAATAATCCGGCATTATTTTTTCTAAAGGAGTTGTTGCCCCTAATTGACGGCACTCTTCTTTTGTTAAATTTTTTGCGCCTGCAACAATAAGCGCCCTTACACACTCAGTTTTTTTTTCCGCATTAGCAAATGTGAGTGGAGAATATCCATTTTTCTCAGTGCTATTTAAATTTGCACCCGCCTTGATTAAAGCATTTAAAAATTTTAAATCACCGTGCTCTGCCGCAAAATGTAAGGCTGTCTCCCCTAGATCATTTTTATAATTTACATCGCCTTTTGCTTTTGCCTCTTTGATACTCTTGATGCAAGATGGCCTTTTACTTTCTTCAGCCGCAATTTCTGCTTCTTCAAAAGCAGTTAAGAGCTTA
>JABDDD010000007.1:44691-57121 GCA_013287765.1 Gammaproteobacteria bacterium
CTTTTGCTTTTGCCTCTTTGATACTCTTGATGCAAGATGGCCTTTTACTTTCTTCAGCCGCAATTTCTGCTTCTTCAAAAGCAGTTAAGAGCTTAACTGAGGTACTAAGCATGGTTTAATTCTCATTGTTAATGAATACAATAATGTCATTATCTGACTAATAATAACTCATATTTTTGTTTATGGCAAATATTCCTCTCTTGGGTATAAATCACCTAAGCAAGCAGAACCAAATCATTTTAGGAAAAAATTAAACTACTGATGGCATCCACTAACCCCATTAAACGATGATTTTCATCATCACCCACTATATCTAATAATTCATCGAGCTGAGAAACGAGATGATAATACTCTTTCTTATTTTTTGGCTGTTTTACAACGGGAGCGATATGACTCCAATACTTGATTGCCTCTGATAGCTGTTGATGCATAATTCCTCCTATTTCCAAGTATCTTTATCGTACTCTTTATGTGTTAAAATATGTCTTATATAATTTTTTTGCCTTTGGAAATGAATATACCACTCGTATTTCGAGATGCGAATGTTAAAAAATGTAGGGTGGGCAAAGCGCTTTTTTGCGTGCCCACCAAATAAAATCAACTCTTTTTGGTGGGCACGCGGATAAAAAACATCCGCTTTACCCACCCTACATTTTTTTACATTCGCATCTTCAAGTGTCATGGGTATAGTAGCAAAATGAATCAGTCTTTATCTATATTTTTATTGATCAAAACTTAATTCCCAGCCACCATCATATTTTCAATTAAAATAGACCCGGTCTGGATATTCCCTCGATGATCTATATCATTACCAATTTCAATAATACGCGCATACATCTCTTTTAGATTGCCGGCAATAGTGATTTCTTCTACTGGATATTGAATTTCACCCTTTTCAACCCAAAAGCCACTTGCACCATGCGAATAATCACCTGTCACTAAATTCGTGCCATTGCCCATAAGCTCTGTCACTAATAAACCCGTATCCATGGTTTTTAATAATTCTGATAAATTTTTATTGCCTGTTGTGACGATTAAATTATGCAGACCACCTGCATTAGCAGTGGTTTGTAACCCTAACTTTCTTGCAGAATAAACCCCTAACGCATAACTTGCTAATATACCTTGCTCAATAAATATATTTTCTCTGGTCGCAACACCATCATCATCAAACGGAGAACTACCTAATGCTTTTTCTAAATGAGGAAATTCACGCAGCGTTACATGATGCGGAAAAATTTGCTTGCCTAAATGATCTAATAAAAAAGAAGAACGACGATATAAATTACCACCAGAAATAGCTGCGACAAAATTCCCTAATAATCCTCGCGCCTCTTCTGCTGCAAAAATAACAGGGACTTGACGAGTAGATAGTCTACGCCCACCCAAACGCCTCAAGGTGCGTTCAACTGCATTGTTAGCTATAAAATCAATGGATTCTAGTAAAGCAGGATCAGTTGCAATAGTATAACTATAATCTCGCTGCATCTCTTCTTTTTGTTTGGCAATGAGGACACAGCTTATTTCATGACGTGTGATTGGAAAAGTCCCAATAAAACCATGGGTGTTACCATAAAGATGCCAACCAGCAGAAGTAATAAGACTCACTCCTTCTGAATGAATAATTCGTTTATCCATTGATAACGCTTTTGATTCACAAAGACGCGTCAGCTCAATTGCCTCAGGCACCGTAACACCCCAAGGATAAGATAACTCTAATTTTGGATAATTAAATGCTAAAAGCTCTTTTTCCGCAAGACCTGCTGCTATATCTTCATCTGTATAACGTGCAATATGACAAGCCGCTTTAACTGCCGCTTCAATCGCCTCTTGGCGGATATCCGAAATACTGGCAGCCCCCAATTTTTTGCCTACGTAAACAGTAATATCGATGATCTTATCTTGATGATATTCAACCGATTCAACATCGCCTTTTCTAGCAGTCACATTAAAACCTTTGTTGATAGCAATATCTACTTCAGCACTATCAGCACCTTGCCGCTTAGTTTCTTGTAAAATAGTAGCCGCTAGTTCTTCTAATTGCTGTTGATTAAATTCAGGATGGACGCGCTCAATCATAATGTTTTTCTCAATGCTATTCATAATAAATTTTTTTTATAGTATCCTATTTTAGTCTATATTAATACGGAGAGTTCTAATGAAAAAATTAATTTTCACTTTGATTTCTGCTGCAATCGTTGCAAGCCCTATCGCTTTTGCAGATGATAGCGGAACAATGACAAATGGTACTGGCCAATCTTCTGCTACCACGCAGTCTTCTGGTCAAAATAGTGGCTCTATGAAAAATAGCAGCTCAAGCAAAAAACCATGTCATTGCAACAAGTGTAAGCACAAAAAGAATCATAAACATAAATCCAGTGATTCTAGTACAAGCTCACAAAAATCCATGAGCTCTACTGGCAACGACGCAAGCACTAATGGCACTAATAGCACCAATGCTGCACAACCACAATCAACTACTGGAAATTGATTGAACATACATCACAAGGTGGATTTTTTCTTATCCACCTTAGGGTGCTTTTGTTCCGCCAACGGTTAATTCATCTATCCGTAAAGTAGGTTGGCCAACCCCTACTGGCACACTTTGCCCATCCTTACCACAAATACCAATACCAGAATCTAGCTCTAAATCGTTTCCAACCATTGATACTTTATTTAAAACTTCAAGACCATTGCCAATTAAAGTCACACCCTTGACTGGTTTGGTCACTTTACCATTTTCAATTAAATAAGCCTCACTCGCAGAAAAAACAAATTTTCCAGAAACAATATCAACTTGTCCACCGGCAAAATTAACTGCATAAATCCCTTTTTTAACAGACGCAATAATCTCTTCAGGTTGAGACTTACCTGGTAACATATAAGTATTCGTCATTCGTGGCATCGGCATATGCGCATAAGATTCTCGACGACCATTACCCGTTGATTGAACGCCCATTAATCGCGCATTATGTTTATCTTGTAGATAACCTCGTAAGATACCTTTTTCAATCAAAACAGTACACTGCGTGGGTATTCCTTCATCATCTATATTTAAAGAACCGCGACGATTAGGCAAAGTTCCATCATCGACTATAGTACAAAGAGTCGATGCAACCCGTTGGCCTATTTTGCCGGTAAAAACAGACGATCCTTTGCGGTTAAAATCCCCTTCAAGACCATGACCTACAGCTTCGTGTAATAAAACACCCGGCCAACCAGGCCCTAAAACAACCGTCATGGTTCCAGCAGGGGCAGGAACGGCTTCTAACGAAATTAATGCTTGGCGAATCGCCTCACGCACATAACTATAAGCGCGATCGTCTTCAAGAAAATATTGATAATCATAACGCCCTCCTCCGCCTGCATATCCTTGCTCACGCTGTCCATTTTGTTCTACGACAACGCTTACATTTAAACGAACTAACGGACGGACATCTGCTGCTAAATGACCATCACTTGCCATGACAAGTATGGTTTCATATTCAGCTGCTAAACTAATATTGACTTGAATAACACGCGGATCTTGGCTTCTTGCATAAGTATCTAAACGTTGCAATAATTCGACTTTATCTTTTTCAGTTAAAGAAATTAAAGGATTGATTGGCAAATATAACTGATGACCGGGAGATAAACGATACGCATTCATCGCTTTTCCACCACTATGATGCGTGATGCTGCGCGCAGCTTTTGCGGCATTTTCTAGAGCAGGCATTAAAATATCATCTGAATAAGCAAATCCGGTTTTATCACCACTCATCGCGCGAACACCAACGCCACGATCAATATGATAACTTCCGCCTTTGATGATACTATCTTCTAAGACCCAAGACTCAGAATAAGTGGATTGAAAATACAAATCTGCATTATCAATACTATTACCTAAAACAGTGCTTAAAACATTTTGTAATTGATGATCTGTTAAGCCAGCAGGTTCTAATAAATCCCGTCGCGCAATTTCAAGAAAATTTGTCATGAACAGCTATTACCTTTTTTATTGCAAAATTAAAGCTACTATACCCTTCAAATTAAATGATCTCAATCATCATAAGGTCGAACCACAACTTTCGTCCCTACTTGAATAAAATTATATCTCATCCATTCTGCATCAGGGATGCGCATACGCACACAGCCATGACTTAAATTAGCCTCAACAACAATATCATCTGGTGAACCATGCAGTGCTTCGCCATTATTGAAGTACATACAATAAGGCATTAACCCCCCACCATAGGGTCTGGGATATCTTCTAGAAGCACATTCTCCATCGCCTAAATTTGATACATGAAAAGTACCTGCACCCGTTCTGCAATCGGTCTCGTCTGAATCAGACGGGCAAACCCGTGCACCAGCGGTTGCAATTCCTGCGCGAACTAAATTACCTTGTGCATCATATGCGCCCCAAACATGTGCATTTGGATCGACTAATACCATTTTTTTGCCATCTGTATCCATATGTTGAGGAACGCGAGAAGAGTAATCGAGAAAAGGCATGGAACAACAAGCAGTTAATGATAAAATCACCACGCTTTGACTCAGAAAAAGAAGTACATTTCGCATGATAAATACTCCTTATTTATCTTGAACAACTTGCGACAATGAAAACTATCCTTAAATTCCAAGATACTTAAGAAAAACCAATGACTAAATCACTATATTTTGCAGATATAAAGTAATTATATCACGAGAATGAAATAGCCTGGGAAATTTGTCATTTTTGAAAAAATTTAAAAATCAATTTGTTATCAATGCGCAAGATTAAACCGGTTCAATTTAAAATCAATTATTGCAATCTATTAAGAGTACTGACACAATATTCTTTCTATAAAATATTTAGCAAAAGGACTTTGCAATGAAAGCATTGTTTTTGATCATAACCATTGTATTATTTTTTACAGGGTGTGCTTCCTATCAATGTTGCGATCAAACAGCTAAAGCTTCTCAGCCGCAATCGATGCAAAAAAATCCTATTTCAGTTGCTTTTTATAAAGAAAATGAAAAACCTAAAGCACCCTATAAAGTGATTGGCAAAGAAACAGTCTCTAAATACAATATAGTCGGAATTAAAAGGCAAGAAGCTAGTATTCACGATGCCATGCGCTCTTTGGCAGCCTCTATGGGCGGAGATGCAGTGATTGATGTCAAACATGATGACAAAACAGTATCCGGTACCGTGATTGGGTTTGAAAATACTGCAAATCATTCAGTAGCCCTTTCCTCTGTCACTAACAAAAGCTAACCAATTATAAATAGCAAATTTGGTGGATTACGACGCAAAAAACGCGTCTAATCCACCCTACATTACTCTCATGTTGTGCTTCTTGGGCCATTGGGATTGTTATCGTAAGATAATAACATCCCCCGGATCGTGTCTTCTAAATGATTATGAATTGATATCGTAGTCTTGCTTCTTTTTCGAATATGGAAAAAACTTAATGCTTTTTGCGTGCGAGTAGCAGATTGCTCAGATTTTTTTGATTTTTCAAAAATACGTAATATTGATTCTAATGTTTCTTTTGTATCTTTCCCTTCCGATAGCGCTTTGGTTACAACTTCATGAATTTTTTTACAAGTGGCAGAAACAGGGACTTCTTGAATAACGCCTTCTTTTTCTATTTTAATTTTAGTGAATGTTGCAAAACTACCGAATTTAAATCCTTCTCCCCTTTCGGTCCTTAAAGCATACTCTTCGATATCACTTTTTATTTTTTGTAGCGAAGGAGACAAAGGAGACAAAGGAGACTGTTGCGGATAATAATTCCTTTTATCTCTATAAATATTTTCATCTCTATCCTTCTTCTTTTCTAAAGAGCGTTTATTTTCTAAAAAATCTTTATAAGATAAGCCGTTTTCAACACTTTTAGTATATTCCAAATATAAAGAACTAAGCCTACCAAATGCTTCCCCTGCTAGTGTTTTCATATCCTCGCTATTTTTATCAGGATGAATTTTTAGTTTTATATTTTTAACCTGTGCTGCAAACTTACGCTCATCTTCTTCACTAAGCCCTAACATCTCATGAAGTGTGGTCTTCATCTTTGAAGCCACTCTCTTTACCTCTTTTGCATTTTCTTCCTTTGTTTTTCTCTCTCTATCAAGCGCCATATGAATTCCCTCGTCTATTTACTTATTATTATAACATGGCCTCGCCTTTTCAAAGAGTTATTGACAAATTTGTATAAAATTAACTCGTCTGCACTGGCGGTGTCAATAACGGTAACACTGGATGACTGTTATTCTCTGATCTAATATGCACTTCATGGTGTGGATAAGGCGGCTTGATACCCTGCTCTTCAAACACTGTCCAAATTGCCATTAATACTTCAGATCGCATTTCAGAGCGAGAATGTGTCTGTCTTAGATTAATATAATATCGCACTTCAAATTCAATTAATTCACCAGCCAATTCTTTTAGAAAAACTTCAGGCCGCGGTTCGGTTAATACTTTTTTTATTGTTTTTAAAGTATCGTAAATTAAAGCTTGTACTTCATGTGGATTATCATGTCGATGAATCTTTAACAACACCACAGAACGTACGACATAATCTTTTGCGGTCCAATTAACAAAAGTTTTACTAAATATTTCTGCATTGGGCACTAAGACTTCCATGTGATCCCACGTTCGAATAGTCACAGCTCGCCCGCCAATATGCATAACATCTCCCTCATGACCATTGATACTAATCGTATCCCCTACTCGCAATGGACGTTCTAATAATAGTAAAAAACCGCAAGCAAAATTATTAACTAAATCACGTAATCCTAAACCAACCCCCAAAGCAAAAGCACTTGCAACAAACGTAAGCGCACGTAAATCAATCCCCAAAACTCGTAATCCAATTAAGATACCAATTAAAATCATCGTATATTGGCTTAATATCGCAATGCTATTTCTAAGGCCTAAATCTTTAGTGCGAGATAATAAAAATCGATACATAAATTCACGCGTCCAGCGCGCAGCCCAACAAAGTAACGAACCTATAATAATCACTTCAATAATACTGATTAGAGTGAAACTCGTATCGAGCATGTTAAATATTGTATAATGCAATAAATAAGTTAAACTCTCGACCACAACAGATTGTTGACCCCATTGATAAAAGAAAAATAACACAAACCAAGCAGTAAAAAATAAACCGATTCGAAGAATAGTATCTAACGGTTTTAAAAATGCTTCTGTCCATAACCAACCATTAGCAACATGACGAATTAATAACCGGGATGAAAATTCCATAAATTCGCGCAACACACCCCGCACTAATAAATAACCCACCATCACTAATAAGAAAACACTTTCATACCAAGAAACTGTTAATACAAAATTTAAAAACCCAAATAATCCAATAATAGAATTCACTAATAAAATAAGCGGTATCAATAAACCTAATATGCGTATAATTCTGCGAAAATACGTGCGTCGCTCGTCAATATGCGGCAAAATAATAGCTGGCACGACATCCCAGGACTTCAACAAAAAAAGCGAACTCACGCCTAAAAATAATAAAAATAATCGATAAAATAAATCTTTGACTTCATAAATTAATGGCAATTGATGAATGAAAACTGTTAACATCATGATGACGCCGCCCAACCAAAACGTCCATTTTAATCGTCGATATAAACGAACATCTTGCCCTGCACGATCATGCGCATTTTCAACTAAACAGACACGCGCAATCATAAAAAGTATTCTGAAAAATAACCAGACTAAACTAATATTAATTAAAAAATGATAAGTTTGTGACGGAATATGGCTTAATGCAAAAAACCACATCATATTGCCAATAATAGCCATATCGAGTAAATTATTATGCAGCACTTTTACTGTTAACCATTTCAAGCTAATAAGACCCAGCGCATGATCAGGAATTTTAATAGTCCATCTTTTTAGAAAACGATTAAAACAGTAAAAAAATCCGATCCAGATCATTTCAATCAAAGCAAATAACAATAGTTTAGTGACACTGGCATTCGTGATACGCGCAAATACTTCTTCAGTTAAACGTTTCACCATTTGCAAACCCAGTGTTGGCACAATAATCATTTCATTACCTAAGTCCAACCAAGCTTTACTGCCAAACCCTAATAAACCTTGCCTTGCTGATAACTCTTGTTGTAAATCTTGATTTAATACATCGCGAAAAGTAGCAAGTTCATTTGATAAAGAAGCCACATTGTTAACAGCATCTTTATATTGATTCTGTAAATCATCTAATTCAGCAATTTCAGTGGCATTTTCAAATTTTTGATCTGAATAAAATGTTTTACGTTTTTTTAATGTATCCATTCGTGTTGCCAACAAAATACTAATATGACTAAATTGTTTTGAAAGCACCTCAGTTTGCTCGCTGACTTTATTTAATAAAGTAATAGAGCTACTATGTGAAATAGATATTTTTAATTGTTGAATTTGATCTTGATAACGCATAATCAACATTTTAAGATACATAAAATTAACATTTTCATTTACATAAAATATATTATTTTGTAATTTTAAATAAGCTAATTGATTATCCGATGACGAATGATTAAATTGCGCTAATTCAGCATATAATTTTTTAAGACGCTGCAACCACATATTTTGTTGGTCTTGAAAATCTACTTCATATTTTGCTTGTTGTTCTTTAAGCTGTAGCATAGTCTGCGATTTAAGTAATGTTTCTATGCGGGAATATTTAGTGTTATATGATTGCAACGTATCATCTGCCAGTCCCTGTAATTTGGATAAATACTCAGAACGCGTTTTTTCAAGACTTAATAAACCTTTTTGATATTGTAATTGCGTCGTTAAATTTTTTAAATTCGGCACGCCCTTTGATAATTTAACACCTAGAATATTATATACATTTAGTTGGTTTTCAATTTCTTGAGTATCTTTTTGCAAAAGATTAATCGTCTGCAAAGATTCGGCTAATTCGATATTAATACTATCTAAATTAGATTGCGCTTCATCAATATCAAGCTTGGTCCAATTTAACCATTCTTTACTAATGTGATCTAATGACACATTTTCATTCTCATTATCTTGTTGATTGTCGAGAATTTTATTTTCAATTTGTGCTTGGGTTAAGCGATTTCTCAAAAGATCAATTTGCTCAGCCACGACTTTTGTTTTATCTAAATGATAATCAGTTGCCAAAGCAATACCGCTTGAGCTCATAACGCTTGTGAATAAAAAAACAATGATTAGATTATACAGTAGCTTCTGCATTATTAAAATATATCCTACGACGTAAACTCATTAATAAAATAATCCCCGGAAAAGATAAAACCACTGTTGCTGCAAAAAAATGGCTCCAACCTATTTGCAAAACCATGGCGCTTGCAATCGGCCCTGAAAAAACCCGGCCAACCGATGCAACAGCTGACAATAAAGCAAATTGTGTTGCCGTATACTCATGATGGCAAAGTGACATTAAAAAGGCAACAAACGCAGCCGTACTTAATCCACTACAAAAGCTTTCAATAAAAATAGAAGCCGCCATTAATAAATAATTTTTACCGACTAAAGCTAAAAACATAAAACAAATATTTGAGAAGGCTTGCAATAGACCAAACCATAGTAACGCATTAAATAAACTCATGCGAACTAATAATAATCCGCCACAAAGCGCCCCTAAAATAGTGGCTAATAATCCAACTGTTTTATAAGCAAAACCCACCTGCGTTAATGAAAATTCTAAAGTATGTAATAAAAAATTAGTCATTAAAGATAAAGCCAACGCATCGCCAATTTTATAAAATAAGATAAATAATAATATCCAAATTATTTTCTGGCGTTTTAGTAAATCTTTAAAAGATTCTCCCATTATTTTATAAAGGGTTGCAGGTTTCTTGTGATAAGCTACATCCGGTGCGCAAAAACTCACAATCGCCATCAAAGCCATCAATACCGCCATGATCTCAAAAGTCAACTGCCACCCTATTTGCTCAGCTAAAATCAAAGCAAATCCGCCCGACACTAGCATCGCCATACGATATGAAAAAATATAAACAGCTGACCCGAGCCCTCTTTCTTCTGGCAATAATATATCTGTTCGATAGGCATCAATAGCCATATCTTGTGATGCCGATAAAAAAGCGATAAATAATGCCACATATCCAATCAACAAGGTTTGTTTTTCTGGATGTAGAAAACTTAAAAAAAACAAACTCACGCACAATCCTAATTGCATAATGAGCATCCAGCCTCGTCTTAAACCTAACATGGGCGGCACAAAATAATCTAAAAGAGGCGCCCAAAGAAACTTCCAAGTATAAGGTATACCTATTAATGATAAAGCACCAATAGTCACTAAACTCACATTGGCTGTACTAAACCACGCCTGTAGCGTCGAGCCAGTCAATGCTAATGGTAATCCAGAAGAAAACCCCAATAATAATACAGCAAAGAGACGGCTATTTTGAGCAGTTGTCTTCAACACAAGATACCTTATTTACTTTTAAATCCATGAAATGAGCATATATTTTACCAGTATTCTGTTAAAATGAGTAGCACAAAAATAACTCTATAAGAAAAAATAGGAAAAAACATGACACTTAGTATTTTTGATTTATTTTCAATTGGTATTGGTCCTTCAAGCTCTCATACTGTGGGTCCCATGAAAGCAGCCTTTGTTTTTATTAATACTTTTACGGAAAAAGCACTAACACAGATAGATCGTATCACCATAGAGCTTTATGGTTCTCTTGCTTTTACTGGCAAAGGACATGGTACAGACCAGGCTATTTTATTAGGATTAGAGGGGAATCATCCAACAACTATTGACCCTGATACGATTCAACCGCGCATCACTAATATTTTAAAAGAACAAACACTGACTATACGTCAACACGCGATTACTTTTAACCTGCAAAAAGATTTTTTATTTAATTTCAAAGAGCTACTGCCACTTCATTCCAATGGCATGCGATTTAGCGCCTATACTAAAGAAAATACGATAGTTTTATCCAAAATATTTTATTCTATTGGCGGTGGATTTATTATTGATGATGAGGTTGGATTAGCAAATGATGAACCTTCTCCTATTTTCCCTTTTCCATTTAGAAGCATGCGAGAGCTCATTGCGCATTGCGAAAAAGAACAAGCCTCTATCAGTCAAATCATGTTAGCCAATGAATCTATTCTACGTCCTACTTCAGAAGTTAAAGCTGAACTTTTAAAAATTGCAACAGTCATGCGTCAATGTATTGATAAAGGCTGTCAAACAGCAGGTATTTTACCTGGCGGCTTAAATGTTCAACGTCGCGCCTCTGCACTTTTGCAAAAATTGCAAGCTATAGGTCGTCCTATTTCTTTTGAATATACTAATAGCATTGCCTGGCTAAATTTATATGCTATTGCAGTCAATGAAGAAAATGCAGCAGGCAGCCGCATAGTCACTGCACCGACCAATGGCGCAGCAGGTGTCTTGCCAGCCGTATTGCATTATTATTTAGATTTTTATCCTAATGTTCAATTTAAAGAGGTTATTGATTTTCTCTTAACAGCCGGCGCTTTTGCCATACTTTATAAAAAAGGCGCTTCTATTTCTGGGGCTGAAGTGGGTTGCCAAGGAGAAGTGGGTGTCGCAAGCTCAATGGCTGCAGGCGCTTTAACAGCAGCATTAGGCGGAACTATTTATCAAGTAGAAAATGCAGCCGAAATTGCAATGGAACATCATTTAGGTTTAACTTGCGATCCCATCCAAGGACTCGTACAAATTCCTTGTATTGAGCGAAATGCAATGGGTGCGGTGAAAGCATTAAACGCATCCCGTTTAGCTTTATTGGGAAATGGCAGCCATATGGTTTCTCTTGATAAAGCTATTGCAACGATGAAACAAACCGGTAAAGATATGATGTCTATTTATAAAGAAACTTCATTAGGTGGGTTGGCCGCGAATATTCCAGATTGTTAAAAAAAAAAATTAAATGCAAGCACTTCACGAAAACCCATGCTATAATTTTAAAAATAATCAATTTGTTATAGCTCGAACATGATTGAAAACACTATTACTTATGAACAACCCCTCAATGAATTAATTCGTGTGTGCTTACGCATCGAGCAACTTTTTGATCAAATTGAACATCAGATACAAGATCATTCTATTTTTGGTACGCGTAATGTAGTCGCGCTTGTCATCCATTTATTACAATTACTAGATCGTCCTGATTTAAAAGCAAAACTAGCCAAAGAAATCAGTCATCAAATTGCCTTACTAACGCGCCTTCAACAAACCCATACGCATGGAATTGATAAAGAAAAATTGCAAAGCTTATTAAATCAACTAGAAGATTTAATGCGGTGTTTTATCGATAGCAGTAAAAAAATAGGTCAAAATTTACGCGAAATTGAGCTACTCAATAATTTACGCTTACATTTGGCAAGTCCTGGTGGTGGCTGTAGCTTTGATATTCCTATTTATAATTATTGGCTACATCGACCTGC
>JABDDD010000008.1:0-3847 GCA_013287765.1 Gammaproteobacteria bacterium
GTCTGGTGAATACTTAATAACTTCAGGAAAACCAACTTTTTGTAAATATTGTTGAAATAGCTGATTTAATTGGTCGCGTGTTTTGTTGCCATATAAGGATACAGTTTTGGCCAATTTAAAAAAATAGCTATTTAGTTGCTTTTTAGTAATATTACGTATCATGTAACAATACGTAACTATAAATATTAATTTATAACTATATAATATATAAAACATTATCGATAATGACACTTATCATTAATATAAAATATAAGAAAATTTAAAAAACTTTAAAATGTACTCTGAATGCTAAATCTGAATACTATCTGCAAGTTACCTCGTTTTTATTGCTTCGTAATAAAAAAATACACAATAACCTTTTGAATTTATTAATTTTATTTTTTTATACGGCTCTCTAGCTATTCATCAGATATTACCTATACTTCATAAGTAGATCATAAAACACACAAAATTAGGTTTTTCACCAGGGGCTGTATGCAGAAATTTCTTATTTTTATGAGTATCTTTTTTTCCATCACAACAGAAATCAATGCAGCCCCAATCCCAACTGCTTTGCCCTCTGGCGGCAATGTTATAGCAGGACAGGCAACTATCAGCCAGTCTAATAACCACATGACCATCAATCAAAGTAGTCAAAAAGCAATTGTGAATTGGAATAGTTTTAATATTGGTGCGAATGAAAGAGTTCATTTTCAACAACCTGCTCAAGGGATCGCTTTGAATCGTATTAACCCAACTGAAGGCGCTTCTCAAATTTTTGGCCAATTAACCGCAACAGGAAAAATTGTCTTAGTCAATCAAGCAGGGATTTATTTTGGTCCAAATGCTTATGTAAGGGTAGGCGGTATCATTGCATCCACTTCTGATATATCAAATAATAATTTCATGGCAGGAAAATATATTTTTGATCAACCCTCTTCTTATCAAGGCAGCATTGTTAATCAAGGCCAAATTATTGCAAAACAAAATGGATTAGTCGCATTGATTGGTAACCGTGTTTCAAATGACGGCATCATTCAAGCACGAGGGGGTTATGTTGTATTAGCGTCTGGTAATAAATTTACAGTTTCTTTAAGCGATGATCAATTGATTAATTTTACCATCGATGAAGGAACAGATGTTAATCCGCAGCATGGAAAGGCAGCGGTTAACAATAGCGGAAAAATTATTGCAGATGGCGGTAGTGTACTGATGACAGCTAAAGCTGCACGAAATGTGATGGATCAAGCTATTAATATGTCAGGTGTCGTTGAAGCCAATTCTGCTGCACAAAATGGCGGTGAAATTATTTTAGCAGCAGATAATGGAAATGTTGATGTTGCTGGAAAATTAGATGTATCCGGTCAGCAAGGCGGTCAAGTTAAAATTTTAGCTAAAAATATTAACGTCACAAAAACTGCAAAAATAACAGCTAATGGGATATCAGGAAATGGTGGAGATGTCATCGTATTGGCAGATAATACCACGCAAGTCCATGGCAGTATCAGCGCAACAGGTGGTATAAATAATAATGGTAATGGTGGATTGGTGGAAACGTCAGGGCATGAGCTTGATATCACTTCTGCTAAAGTAAATTTATTAGCACCTAAAGGCGTGATAGGTACTTGGCTGTTAGATCCTTCAGATTTAACTATTTCAACGAATCCTTCTAGTGATCCTACTTTTTCAAATCCTTATACAGCAAATCAAGTCAGTGGCACGCCTTCTAATGTCAATGTAGCTGATCTAACCAATGCATTGGCAACTGCAAATGTTTTAGTGCAAACGACTGTCAATGGTACTGGGGGTAGCGGAGATATAACAGTCAATACTCCAATTAGTTGGGCTGCTGCAACCACTTTAACTTTAAGTGCTTATCGAAATATTATCTTAACAGCTGGAAATATTATTTCTAATACAAATAATTTGTCTGGTTTAGCTTTAATTGCCAATAATGCAGGTGCCTTCGCAGTGGGTAGTGCTGCTGGTACTGTCACTGTTCCTGCTAGCACTATTAATATGGCAGGCTCTGTTAAAATTTATTATAACCCAAGCGCCTATACGACACCGACGACTTATACCAATTCAGGAATTGGCGCACTCACCGCTTACATGCTGATTAATACTGTCAATGATTTACAAAATATCAGCACCAATCAAAATGGTAATTATGCTCTAAGCACTAATATTGATGCCACTGCTACAAGCGGGTGGAATGCAGGGGCAGGATTTGCACCTATTACAAATTATACTGGCAAATTTGATGGTCAGGCTTTTACGATTTCCAATTTATTTATCAATCGATCTTCATCTAATATCGGTCTTTTTGGAACAATCAGCGCTGCAAGTGTTGTGAGTAATATTAATCTTACTAATTTAAATATAACGGGTGTGGCCAATGTTGGCGGATTAGTTGGAACACAAAATGGTAGCGTGAATAATGTAACCACCTCAGGCACCCTCACAGCTAGCGGTTCCAGCGTCGGTGGTATCGCAGGCTTGAATAACGGCTCCATTAGCAATTCATCGAGTACGACGACGATCAGCGCAACTGGTTTGAATACAAGCAGCATTGGCGGATTGATCGGTCAAAATAATTCTACTATAACTAATTCTTATTCCAATGGAACTATCAATATTACTAATAATGGGATTAGTAATATTGGTGGGTTAGTGGGAGTAAATAATGGATCGCTGACGAGCGTTTACAGTAATAATCTCATTCAAATATCCGGTACCAATGTTGCGAATGTCGGTGGATTGATTGGCAATAATACCACCAATTTAGATGGCAGCAGCGGCAGTATTAGCGGTTGTGTTGGCAGCAGTATTTGCAGTACAGGCACTATTCTGACGCAGGGATCAGGAAGTGCATCTACTTTAGGCGGCTTAATCGGTAGCAGTACAGGCACCACCATTAACGGCGTTTATAGTAGTGCAAGCCTTAATGTGACTTTTACCCCAGGGTTTTTTATAGGATTTACGGGTGGATTAATTGGAGCCAGTAGCTCCAATGTAAGTAATTCCTACAGTACCGGTGCTGTTAGTGTGATAGGAGGAGGTGGGCTTGGGGGAATCGGTGGATTAATCGGTCAAACAGGACTGAATTTTAGTATTACTAATTCATATAGCAATAGCCTTGTCTCTGGGAATGGGACGGCCAATTTAGGTGGATTGGTCGGGTCAAATTTTGGCAGCAGCATCACTAATAGCTATAGCACAGGCTTAGTCACCGCAGTTAATAGCACTGATGTGGGTGGTTTAGTCGGAAATCAACAAGGGAGTATCAATAATTCCTACAGTATCAGTAATCTAACCCTTACAGGAAACACGACTAACGTAGGCGGATTAGTCGGCAGTAATAGTGGAGGAAGCACAACACTGAGTAATGCATATAGCTCAGGCAGTATTACTGCGGGCACAGGTGGAACACTTTCCAATGTCGGTAGTTTTATCGGCAGTAACGCGGGAATATTGGATGGCAGCGGTACTTATGGTATTTGCAGCGGCACAAGTCTTTGCGGTTTAGGCGCTTTGACCCAAACCACGGGATCTTTTACCAGTAACATAGGTGGGTTTGTAGGCTCGAATTCTGGGACTTTAAATAATCTAGCAAGTGTTGCGCTGAATAATTTGACGACGACTGGTTCCAATGTTGGTGGATTTGTGGGAAGTAATAGCGGCACTATTAGTAATAGTAAAAGTAATGTGGTGAATACCGCAGGTGTGACTAATATAGGTGGCTTCGTCGGGATCAACAGCGGTGCCGGTGTCATTACAAATAGCAGCAGCATCACCAATGTCACAGGTTCAGGCTCTCAAATAGGGGGATTTGCCGGCACTAACAATAACACAACCTCATCTATTT
>JABDDD010000008.1:3947-15467 GCA_013287765.1 Gammaproteobacteria bacterium
CATTACAAATAGCAGCAGCATCACCAATGTCACAGGTTCAGGCTCTCAAATAGGGGGATTTGCCGGCACTAACAATAACACAACCTCATCTATTTCAAGCTCCTCTAGTAGCGGTAATGTCACCTCCACTGGCAATAGCACGAATAACATAGGCGGTTTTATTGGCGTCAATTTTGGATCAATTAGTAATAGCGCTGCAGGGACTTCATTATCATCCGTCACTGTCACGATTAATGGCACGACAACCAACACGATTGGTGGTTTTGCAGGCACGAGCGTCAGTGGTAGTACACTCACTAGCATCAATAATTATGCCAATTTAGTGATTGCAGGTGCAGGCACTAATACTCTAGGTGGTTTCGTTGGAACCAATGGTGCAAATTTAAATGGCACCAACTCTGCTAATCCAACGCTTTTTAATACCGGCACAATTACTTTATCGGGTAGTGGTACATTGACTAGTATCATTGGTGGGTTTGTAGGCTCGAATTCTGGGACTTTAAATAATCTAGCAAGTGTTGCGCTGAATAATTTGACGACGACAGGTTCCAATGTGGGTGGATTTGTGGGAAGTAATAGCGGCACTATTAGTAATAGTAAAAGTAATGTGGTGAATACCACAGGTGTGACTAATATAGGTGGCTTCGTCGGGATCAACAGCGGTGCCGGTGCCATTACAAATAGCAGCAGCATCACCAATGTCACAGGTTCAGGCTCTCAAATAGGGGGATTTGCCGGCACTAACAATAACACAACCTCATCTATTTCAAGCTCCTCTAGTAGCGGTAATGTCACCTCCACTGGCAATAGCACGAATAACATAGGCGGTTTTATTGGCGTCAATTTTGGATCAATTAGTAATAGCGCTGCAGGGACTTCATTATCATCCGTCACTGTCACGATTAATGGCACGACAACCAACACGATTGGTGGTTTTGCAGGCACGAGCGTCAGTGGTAGTACACTCACTAGCATCAATAATTATGCCAATTTAGTGATTGCAGGTGCAGGCACTAATACTCTAGGTGGTTTCGTTGGAACCAATGGTGCAAATTTAAATGGCACCAACTCTGCTAATCCAACGCTTTTTAATACCGGCACAATTACTTTATCGGGTAGTGGTACATTGACTAGTACCATTGGTGGGTTTGTAGGCTCGAATTCTGGAACTTTAAATAATCTAGCAAGTGTTGCGCTGAATAATTTGGCGACGACTGGCTCAAGCGTCGGTGGATTTGTGGGAAGTAATAGTGGCGCTCTTAGTAACGTTATCAGTAATGTGATTAATATGACAGGCGTGTCTACTATAGGGGGTTTGGTCGGGTCAAACAGTAATACCATTACGAACGGTGTGAGTGTCACTAATGTAACTGGTTCAGGCTCTCAAATAGGCGGATTGGTTGGCAGAAATAATGGCATAAGTTCGGCTGTTATCAATTCCTCTAGCAGCGGTAGTGTAACAGCAACAGGCAATAGTACCAATAGCATAGGCGGTTTAGTCGGGCAAAATGATAAAACAGTGAGTGGTTCTTATAGTACAGGCAACGTATTAGTAACAGGGAATACCGTGAGTGACATAGGTGGTTCAATTGGAAATAATATCGCAACTGCAGTTGTCTCTAATCTATTTAGTATTGGCAGTGTGACCACTCAAGGCAGTGCACCGACTAATATCGGCGGATTGATTGGTCTTAATACTGGTGCAAATAGCGTGACTTCTTCTTTTAGTACAAGCCCTGTTAATGTGAGTACCGCAACAGGTATAGCAAGCAATATTGGCGGATTAGTTGGTAGTAATGCAGGTGGGAGTATTAGCAGTGCTTATAGTGAAGGTGCGGTGACTATTACGGGTGGTACATTTGCTAGTAGTCAGGTCGGGGGATTGGTAGGTAGCAACTCTTCAGGCAGTATTACCAATTCCTATAGTAGAAGTGCGCTCACTGGGAAAAAAACAACTAATATTGGTGGGTTTGTGGGTCAAAATTCCAGTAGTACTGCTATTAATAATACTTATAGTTTAGGTCTTGTCTCAGGAACAACATTGACAGCTGTGGGGGGCTTTGTTGGTTCAAATACTGCGCCTGCGACCATTAGCAATAGTTTTTGGGATACTGCTTTATCAGGATTAGGTGGAACGGGTGCAGGTAGTAACGCAGGAAGTATCGCTACTTTGAAAGGCGGCTGTTTTACCGGGAGTAGTTGCGCTAATGGAGGAACGTCTAATCTTTCAGCGCAAAATACTTATACCGCTACCGGTTGGGATTTTTCAACAGTATGGGGAATCAATGCTGGTCAGTCCTATCCTTATCTACAAAATATAAATAACTGGGTGCTTCAAGGATCAACACCAACAACTAGCAGTGCAATTAGCTTAGTTGCAGGTGGGGCTGTGATTGCAAATAGCACAACTGATGCTAATGGTAAATTCACGTTTATTTTAAATAATGCCAACCTGTCAAATACTTCTTCTTTTATTGTTTATTTATCAGGTGGTAGTACGGTTGGAAATCTAGTGGCTAGTAATATTAATAATGGTAATAGCATGATTGATTTCAGTCTTCTTGCAAATACTATTCAAGTGGGTGAAACCACTTTTCCGACAGTGAATTTATCAAATAGCGCACTTGCAACTGCTGTAGGCGGATTGACTATTCCTGCGATTTTATATTCTGTTTCAAGCGGCAATAATTTATTACTTGCTAATAATACTTATACGAACACGTTACTGCAAACATCTAATAGTACTTCTTATACTGTTGATGGCACGATTAATACAACCCAAACTAGCAGTGTTACTTTTAATGGACCGACTGCAATTAATGCAGCTTCTATCACCACAACAGGCAATCAACTTTATAATGCGCCGGTAACAATTGGCGCAGATACTGTTTTAGATTCAGGAGTAGGCACTATTACTTATAATTCTACTTTAAATTCTAATGGGACACCGCATAGTCTTACTTTAAATGGAACTGGGGCTAAAATATTTAATGCAGTTGTGGGTGGATCGAGTGCGTTAGCTAATTTAATAACAGGTACAACGACTATTAATACGACTGGAATCACCACCACAGGAAATCAAACCTATACGGGTGATGTAACGGTGGGTGTCGATACGATTCTTGCTGCTGGTGGTGGTAATTTCTTATTTAATAGTAATGTGACTGGGGTAGGTCGTAATTTAACATTACAAGGAACAGGTAGTGCCACGCATTCATTTACTGTTGGTAATAATTTAACGCTTAATAATTTAATTATCACAGGCGGTACTGGAATAAATAATTTAACAGTTGCGACTAATACACCTACTCAAGCTTGGACATTGGCAGGCGTTGCTAATGGTAGTATTGCAAGTCTTTCGGGTTTAACTGGGTCACTGACTTTTTCTAGTATTCAAAATGTAACTGGTGGCAGCAATATCGATACGTTTGCTAACAATGGCAATTTTACTGGGACGCTCAATGGTGCAGGCGGTGATAATACGATTAATATGACCAGTAATCCTGTTACTTCAACTTGGACGATTACCGGTGTAAATCAAGGTATTGGCGCAAGTTTAGCGGGTTTTAGTCATATTCAACATATTAA
This sequence comes from Gammaproteobacteria bacterium, assembly GCA_013287765.1. Lineage (GTDB taxonomy): Bacteria > Pseudomonadota > Gammaproteobacteria > DSM-16500 > DSM-16500 > JABDDD01. The sequence goes on from JABDDD010000008.1 coordinate 7,536, forward strand.
TTTAGCGACAGTAAGTAATAATAATGTTTTTAATGTGCAAACTGGCGGTAGTTTAACTTCTATTAATGCAGGTAGTTTTGCGGGTAATAATACTTTAAGCTATGCAAGTTATATAGGCTCTGTTTTAATTACGCCGACTGCAACGACAGGAATGACGACTGTTTCCAATATCAAAAATTTTGTCGGTAATGGTATTAATACAACGTTAAGTGGAGTCACTGCATTAATTATTTCAGCTACTAATGCAGGTTCTGCTGATACAACCTATAACTGGAGTGGTGTTGGAAATTTAGGTTCGGGTAATAGTTTTCAATTTATTAATACTGGCGCAATCACTGGTAATATTATAGGTAATACGTCTGGTTCTAACAGCTTAGATTTATCAAATTTAACAAGCTCTCCTATTGAAGATGTGACTTTAACTACACTGGGCGCAAATCATGGATATCAAGGAACGGTTGGAGTGATAGGTGGAACTTTTAATAATATTGATGTTATTGCAAATACTTCATCAGCTAATACTTTAACAGGTTTAAATAATAATACGCAGTGGATATTAAGTGGTGCTCATAGTGGTAGTTTAACAAGTCCTGCTGCATTAAGTTTCTCAGGATTTAATAATATAATAGGCGGTACGGCTAATGATATTTTCACCATCAATAATGGCGCAGTTTTCAATAATATAAATGGTGGCTTAGGAAATAATATTTTAACTTATGTAAATTATACGGGTCCTGTTTCTATTACACCAACTGCTGCAACAGCAATTACTGCTGTTGCAAATATCCAAAATTTTGTGGGCAATGATGGTACGAGCGGTGCGAATACCACTTTAAGTGGTGTAAATAGTTTAGTGATTTCTTCAACAAATGCAGGAACAGCTGATAGTAATTATAATTTCAGCGGTATTGGAAATTTAGGTTCAGGCAATAGTTTTCAATTTACTAATACAGGTGCAATTACTGGCAATATTATAGGTAATATAATAGGTTCTAATAATTTAGATTTATCCGGCTTAACAGGTTCACCTATTGAAAATGTGACTTTAACTTCACTGGGTACAAATCATGGTTATCAAGGAACGGTTGGGGTGATAGATGGAACTTTTAATAATATTGATGTCATTGCAAATACTTCATCAGCTAATACTTTAACAGGTTTAAATAATAATTCTTCTTGGACTTTAAATGGCAGCCAGAGCGGTACATTAGTGACTCCTGCTGCTTTAACTTTTAGTGGATTTGCCAATATTAATGGCGGTTCTGGTATTAATACTTTTTCTGTTACTAATGGCGCGAATTTTAATAATATAAATAGTGGGTCTTCTGGCAATAATACTTTAACTTATGCAAGTTACACAGGCTTGGTCTCTATCACTCCTAGTAGCGCAACAGGGGTGACTGCTTTATCTAATATTCAAACTTTTATTGGAAATGATGGCGCTGGTACTGCAAATACTACTTTAACGGGTGTGAATGATTTAATTATTTCTGATACAAATACTGGGTCGGCAGATTCTGTTTATCACTTTAGCAGTATTGGTAACTTAGGTGCTGGCAATTATTTTCAATTCATAGGCAATGGGAATATTACCGGCAATCTAACTGGGAATGCTTCAGGCATTAATAGCTTAGATTTTTCAGGACTCACCTCAGTATTGCCCGATGTTGTGTTAACATCGACTGGTTCTAATCATGGATTCAGTGGCAGTGCTACTCCTATTGGCGGTGTATTTAATAATATTGATGCGATCACTCACGGCAATTCATTAACAGGCACAAATGCTAATACCGATTGGATCATCAATGGAGTAAATAGCGGTACTTTACAAAATACGCAACATCTTAATTTCTTTGATTTCCAGACTCTTCGTAGTGGTAGTGGTAATGATAATTTTATTTTAAATAGCGGCAGTAGTATTCACTCTTTAGACGGCGGTGCTGGAGTGAATAGTTTAACTGTAGCAAGTGGTGATTCTAATTGGACGATCACAGCCGAAGATGGTGGCAATATTGCTGGATTAGTGAATTCGTTTAATTCTATTGGTGACTTAGTCGGGAGTTCAAATGGAGCCGCTATTTTTAAATTTTCAGGACCCTACGCTATAACTGGATCGATTGATGGAGGTAATACTAATTTTATTAATTCAATTGATGTCTCAGCTATACTCCCAATGGTTAATTTAACATTAGGTCCAAAAACAGGAAATGTATTAAACGAAGGAATATTTTATACCGCTAACAATAACGTGACTTTTGTTAGTTTTTCACAAATACAATTTGCGCTTGGCAATTATGGGCGGATCAATACAAATCCAAGTAGTTACATGAATTCTTTAGTTAAAACCGGCCAGTATAGTGGTATTATTAGCGATCCATTTGTGTTTAATCAATTTTTATTACCCGTGTCTCCAATACCACCTTCACCTATACCTATACCACCAGAACCCATTAATAGTATCAATCCAAATATTGCTAATATTATTACCGGTGTGACTGAAAATAGTTATCAAGCTAATATATTTTCAACTGATATGGATTTATATACATTGAATGAAACGTCTATTGGTACTATGGTGTGTGCTGTAAAGACGAATCATTTATTAACGGCATTATATATATCAGCTAGCCATAATAATAACTCGTCGGTGCATAACAAAGATTGCCAAGTGTTATCAGATTTTTAATTCTGATAATGACTTGCAATAATATCTGCAATGCAACAAGTTAATTTTTTTGCGGTGGGAATATGTAAAAATTCATTTGGCCCATGTGCATTTGATTCAGGGCCTAATACACCCGTTATGACAAATTGTGCTTGAGGAAATTTTTCTCCTAACATGCCCATAAAAGGAATGGAGCCGCCTTCGCCCATATACATCGCATTTTGCCCAAAATATTGATTCGAGGCCTGATTCAAGGCGTCAGTTAACCAAGAAATACTTGTGGGTGCATTCCAGCCAGGGCTTTGTACGTTTGCATTAAATATAATTTTTGCATTAAAAGGAGGATCAGATTCTAAGGTTTTTTTCAGACTATCTGCTGCATGCATTGGATTTAACGTAGGCGGAATGCGAATAGATAACTTTATTTTTAAAGAAGGAATCGTGACGTTTCCTGCATTGTCAGTTGAAGGTAACCCATCACATCCTGTAATAGATAATGCAGGGCGCCATGTGCGATTAAGAATTTGTTCGAAAGTATCTTCTGTTAAAGCCCGCACATTTTTTTGAAAAGGATAAGAAGCATAGACTTCTTGTTTTAATGCATCTGCCATCTGCTGTGCTTGCTGCAGTCGATCGGAAGGAATGTCGACAAATAATTCTTCGAGTAATATTTTGCCACTAGATTCGTTTTCGATGCGATTTAATAATTGACGCAAAATCATCATACAAGAAGGAACCACACCGCTGCCTTGGCCTGAATGAATCCCAGCCGTCAAAACATTTATATCTAATGTCCCTGTTATGACACCACGTAAAGAAGTCGTTACCCATAATTGATCATAATTAGCGCATCCTGAATCTAGGCAAATGATTAAGCTAGGAGATCCGATTTGTGTGCCAAGTGCATCAATATAAAAAGGTAAATCATAACTGCCACTTTCCTCGCATGACTCAATTAAGATAATACAACGTGCATGTGGCACTTGACGCGCTTGTAGTGCTTTGATCGCAAGTAGTGAGGCAAAAGTAGAATATCCATCATCAGCACCGCCACGGCCATATAGTTTTTGCTCTTGTAGCACAGGTTGCCAGGGGCTTAAACCCGTACGCCAGCCAGACATTTCAGGTTGCTTATCTAGATGACCGTATAATAATATTGTTTCATCGGATTGACCGGGTATATCGATAAAAAGAATAGGCGTTCTTCCTTCAAGGCGAACAATGTCTATTTTCATCCCAGGTAAACTATGCGAATGACACCAGTTTGCAATGAGGTTAATGGCTTGATCCATGTAGCCATTTTTTTGCCAATTTGCATCAAATAATGGAGATTTGTTGGGAATTCTAATATAGTCCATTAAAGTAGGTATAATAGACTGGTTCCAGATATCTTCAATAAAAGATTGTTGATTGATCATTTATTTTTCCATTAAAAACATAATAATATTAATAATAACTTATCGACATTAGATAGGATAGCGCAGATGGTCATTAAAAAAATTCAAATTGGTAAAATTTTAGTTGAAAAAAATAGACTCTCACAAACTGATCTAGATACAGCACTTATTCGACAAAGTATTACTGGCAAAAAGCTCGGTCAGGTCTTGGTAGAGTTAGGATTGGTCAAAGAAGAAGAGTTGGTGCGACTGCTATCTGAACAGTTGCAGCTTCCGCTGATTTCTTTACAAGATTTTGTTTTTGATCCTGCTTTGATTCATTTATTGCCAGAGTCGGTCGCGCGACGTTTTCACTGTATCGTATTAAAAAAAGAACTAGATTATATCTTAATTGGGATGGTTGACCCGCAAGATATGCTTGCTTTTGACGAATTAAGTGAGATTATTAAACAATCTATTCAGATAGCTTTGGTACGCGAATCAGAGCTTAAAGATGCTTATAATATAATTTATCGACATTAGAGCGAACTTAAAGCCCATGCACACAATAAAAGAACTTCATGTTATAAGTTATGCATCAGATTTAGGCGGTGCCAAAACAGGCAGCCGTCATGGGCCGGATGTATTGAAACAATCAGTTTATTTTCAGCAATTATATGAAAAAGGATTGCAACTTCATTGGCAACATCCCATTCAACTTTCTGATACAAACTTGAGTAAACTTCAGAAGATAGCACAGCTTTGTCAAGTATTAGCTGAATCGGTGGAGGGTTTAGTTCAGCAAAAGAAAAAGTTTATTGTTTTAGGCGGAGACCATAGTTGTGCGATTGGCACTTGGAGCGGTGTTGCTAACGCTATTTTACCACAGCAGTCATTAGGCTTAATTTGGATTGATGCGCATTTAGATAGCCATACGTTTCAAACTTCTCAAACAGGCAATATACACGGTATGCCACTGGCTTGTTTGCTAGGCGAAGGTGAGTCTAGTTTAACGCAGATTAAATATCCCGAACCAAAAATTAAACCGCAATTTATTTGTTTAATTGGTGCGCGTAGTTTTGAAAAAGGTGAAGAAGATTTATTGAAGCGTTTGAATGTTCGTATTTTTTATATGGATGAAGTCAAAGCCCGTGGAATAGAGGCAGTCTTAAAAGAGGCCATTGAACAAGTCAGCCAAAATGGTCAAGTATTTGGCGTGAGTTTAGATATCGACAGTATTGATCCAGTAGATGCCCCTGGAACAGGGGTTGCAGAGCCTAATGGGATTTCAGGCGAAGCATTATGCCAAGCTTTAAAACAAGTGACGCGCTACCCAGGATTTATTGGTGCAGAGATTGCTGAATTTGATCCACGCCGTGATCAAAATCAAAAAACTGAGAAATTAATTGCGCAGTTAATCGCTGCGATGAATGTGTGATGGGTGTTAAAATAATAACATATTTATGATATTCTTATGAGATATTAAATAAAATCAGGGGGTCATGTGTGAGTGATGATAGAGTACATGAGCTATTAAATTATTGGTTTGGTGATTTAGGTCATGCTGATTTACCAACAAGTGATCGCACTAATCTTTGGTTTGGTGAGAATGAGCAATTGAAAAAAGAAATGCTCAATGTCTTTACTCCGGAATATAACATTGCAAAACAAGGTGAATTAGAAAATTGGGCGCAATCACCTCGCGGACGTTTGGCTTTAATTATTTTGTTAGATCAATTTTCTCGTTGGAGCCATCGAAATTCTGTGGAAGCTTTTTCTTGTGATCCATTTGCGCAGCAACTTTGTATAGATGGCATAGAAAAAAAGATGGATCAGTTTTTGACTTTAATAGAACGAGTATTTTTTTACATGCCATTAGTTCATGCAGAAGATGCTGAAAAGCAAGAAAAATCAATTCATTTATTTCAAAGTTTGGTTGAGTTATCTCTCACTGAGACAACTCAAGTGTATCAATTATTTTTAGCGTATGCTTATGCGCATTTTCGCGTGATTAAAGAATTTGGTCGTTTTCCGCAGCGTAATTACATTTTAGGAAGAGAATCGACTCCTGCTGAAATCGCTTTTTTAAAGAGTGCTTGATAATCTTAAGGGGTGTTCATATGAAAAAAAGATAAGGTCATCAATGAATCTTCACTTGAATCTTTTCCAGCAAGTGATGCACCGGCTTGGGCGGGTGCATCCAGTATTGATCCTGCTGATTCATTAAAAAAATCATCTTTAAGTGATATTGTTATTTCAGAAAGTTTACAAACATTAACTGTGGATGATATTTTATATTATTATTATAGTTTACCGGTTGCTGAGAAAATAAAATTACCAGGTATTCATCGTCTACCTTTTACTTTAAAAATTCTTTTAGAAAATTTATTGCGTTACCAAGATGGTTTGACCGTAACGTTTGATGATATTCAAGCGATGGTTGATTGGTTGAAGACTAAATCTTCGCATCGAGAAATTGCTTATCGTCCAACGCGAGTATTAATGCAAGATTTTACTGGTGTACCGGCTGTGGTTGATTTAGCCGCAATGCGAGAGGCGATTAAAAAATTAGGCGGGAATCCAGAGCGCATTAATCCTTTATCGACAGTTGATTTAGTCATTGATCATTCTATTCAAGTGGATGCATTTATCGTAAAAGATGCTTTTAGTGTGAATGCAAAACTTGAAATGGAACGCAACTATGAGCGATATGAATTTTTGCGTTGGGGACAAAATGCGTTTCAAAAATTTTCTGTTGTGCCACCTGATACCGGTATTTGTCATCAGGTTAATTTAGAATATCTTGCTAAAGTTGTTTGGCACGATAATCATAAAAATCAACACTGTATTTTCCCTGATACTTTAGTTGGCACAGATAGTCATACCACCATGATTAATGGGTTAGGGGTGCTAGGGTGGGGGGTCGGTGGGATTGAAGCAGAAGCTGCGATGTTGGGTCAGCCTATTTCAATGTTAATTCCAGAGGTGATTGGGGTTCAGTTAACCGGAAAATTACAAGAAGGGATCACAGCAACTGATTTAGTGTTGACGGTGACACATCTGTTACGTAAAAAAGGTGTGGTTGGTAAATTTGTTGAATTTTTTGGTCCTGGATTAAGTGAGTTATCTATTGCTGATCGAGCAACAATTGCAAATATGTCTCCTGAATATGGAGCAACCTGTGGATTTTTCCCAGTTGATGAAGAAACACTTAATTATTTACAGTTAAGCGGTCGTGATTCTCATACGATTCATTTAGTTGAAGCTTACGCTAAAGCGCAAGGGTTATGGCATTATGCGGCAGGACCTTATCCTGAATTTTCAGATGTGGTTGAATTAGATTTAACAGCGATACGTTCTTGTGTAGCAGGTCCAAAACGTCCACAAGACCGGGTCGAATTATCCAGTATTCCTGCAGTGATTGATCAATTATTAGAAGACGCGCAACGAACCGCTGAAAAAAATAAAGCGTTTGATACTGATGAAGGTTTTGCGTTGCATCATGCTGATACGGTGATTGCAGCTATTACGAGTTGTACGAATACATCTAATCCTTCTATTTTGATTGCAGCTGGGTTGCTTGCGAAAAAAGCACTAGAAAAAGGCTTAAAACGTAAACCTTGGGTTAAAACTTCTTTTGCGCCTGGATCGCTTGTGGTGACTCGTTATTTAGAATTAACGGGATTACAAAGTTATCTTGATCAATTAGGTTTTACTTTAGTGGGATATGGGTGTACGACTTGTATTGGCAATTCAGGTCCTTTACCGGAAGCAATTGCTGCAACGATTACCGAAAATGATTTAATTGTTTCTGCTGTTTTATCAGGGAATCGCAATTTTGAAGGGCGCATTCATCCTCAAGTGAAGGCGAATTGGTTGGCGTCTCCGCCT
>JABDDD010000008.1:15477-55124 GCA_013287765.1 Gammaproteobacteria bacterium
CCTTTGGTTGTGGCTTTTTCGTTAGCGGGTACGATGAGTATTGATTTAACGTGCGATCCAATAGGTCGTGATCAAAATAATAAAGATATTTTTTTAAAAGATATTTGGCCGACGACGAGCGAGATTGCCAATGAAGTGAAAAAAATAACGGGAAAAATGTTTCAAGAAGCTTATGCGAATATTTTTAAAGGAACAGATGCTTGGGCATCAATGAAAGTGCCGAATTCTAAAACTTATATTTGGCGAGAGGATTCGACGTATATTCAGCATCCGCCGTTTTTTAATAACATGAAAATTCAGCCTGAAAAAATAAACAATATCAAAAATGCAAAAATTTTAGCAGTGTTAGGTGATAGCATTACGACCGATCATATCTCTCCTGCGGGATCTTTTAAAGCCAATAGTCCTGCAGGTCAGTATTTAATATCAAAAGGCATTGCTGAAGCTGATTTTAATTCTTACGGATCAAGGCGGGGCAATCATGAAGTCATGATGCGTGGTACATTTGCCAATATTCGTATTAAAAATGAAATGGTGCCACAAAAAGAGGGTGGTTTTACCCAGTATTTGCCAACGGGAGATGTGCTTTCTATTTATGATGCGGCGATGCTTTACAAAAAAGAAAATATTCCTTTAGTTGTGGTTGCGGGTAAAGAATATGGCACAGGTTCTTCGCGTGATTGGGCGGCGAAAGGGCCTAAATTATTAGGAGTGGTTGCGGTGATTGCTGAAAGTTTTGAGCGTATTCATCGTTCTAATTTAATTGGCATGGGTATTTTGCCTTTAGAATTTACCGCAGATGAAACACGTCGTACATTAGGGATGACTGGATTTGAAACAATTGATATTTTAGGTTTAGAAGAAACCCTTCAACCCGGCATGATATTAAAAGCTATTTTTCATCAAAAAAATAATATCAAAAAAGAAGTTGAGTTAAGAATGCGTATTGATACGCATAATGAACTTGAATATTATAAAAACGGCGGGATTTTGCAGTATATGATTAGGAAGATGTTATAAAAAAATCTTTTTTGGTTCTGTCAATATTAAATCATCACCTTAGTTTGATTGTGTGAGTGGAAGTAGTAGCAACGAGCGTCGATAGTGATGGTATAGAGGAGGGCTGTTGTGTTTCCAAAGTTGGCGCCAATTCTATATCGTATCTTTTTCTGCATTCTTCTAAAAATATATTAAATTCTTTAACTATTTTTCGATATGAGTCTTTATATTTTTTATTTTGGGTAATGCTCGCCATACCATAAGCCAAAGCTATTCTTTTTTCATAGTCAGCTCCTTTTACAAGGTCATCATTGTATTTTGGATCACCAAGATGACTTTTAAGTTTTTCCCAAGCTTGATACAGTTTCCGAGTTTCTAAAAGACTTGGATCCGATTTTGTTTCTTGAATTTGAGAAGTGGACGGATGTTCCTTTAGTTTTTTAAGAATTGCTTTGTCAGAGAGTGTATCCTGTTTTTTTTCTGGGGATAACTTTGATTCATAGACGAATTGTATTGATTCTGCATTTTCAATAGTGATGCCCTTAGCAGTGAATAAGATTTCTATTTTTTCATTAGGGATTGGTTTATCTTCATTCAGAAATTGAAAATTGGGATGGTGTTTTTCAATAGGGTTTTCAGGCGCATCCTTAGGAGTTAAAATTGTTATGATGTTATTTAATTTTCTGGCATCGAAAAAATCCTCCATCTGTTTTTCTAAAGATTCGTTGGGATCTTTAATATAAGGCAACAATTTCTCTAATACACTATTTATACGGATAGCACGATCAACGTAATTTCGATAATCGTACATGCAAGTTGTAGCTCCCTCTGTAGTGATACCATAGAGCCAAGGCAAAGCTTGATCAGGGATTAGTTGTTTAGCATCCTCTATAAAAGACTGATGTACGAATCCTATTGAGCGTAGCGTATTATCTAGCTTTACCTGTAAATGGTTCCACTGCTCATATACCTTCTCCTGGATATCTTTACTGTGAGAGGTAATTGATAAATATTTAGGGATATCGAGTAACTGCTTCTTTAATTGAGGAGTAGCTTCTTCTATCTCCATATTGTATATGATTAATAGTTGTTTTGCTTTAGATAATGATACTTTATTTTTTGTTCCATTCCTTTCTTCTTCCTTGAATATCATTTTTGTAATGATTTCGCAATATACACCTACGACTTTTTTGCTAAATTTATTTACCGCTGTTGATGTCAGTGTGTTTATCTGTTCTTCTATAGTTTTAGTGCCTGTTAACATACTATTTTTCCATGTTTGTGATAGAGCCAGATTCTAGCAAAGAATTCTTAGAACCTAATGAAATGGACTCATCCCACCTATTTAATACGGCGTCATAATGCGCCAAAATGATGAAGTAACATCTAAATCATTTAACACAAATAAATGGAGAGTCCGACATGAATATTACGACATTAGGCATTGATTTAGCAAAAAATATTTTTCAATTACACGGAGCTGATAATAAAGGCCATGCGGTATTAAAAAAGACGCTACCTCGCAATAAATTAACTGAATTTGTTGCTAATTTGCCCAAATGCCGAATTATAATGTGGAAACTGCTCAAAGATGTGTGTGCAGGGTAGCCCACAAGGGGAGAGGTAAAAAGCTTAGCAATAATACCATTTATTTAAGAGACTTTGAGCAGGTTCTAAGGCGATTAGTATTATTAAAATTTATAATAAAGTTATTGTAGTTTATCAATGTATATAATAAAATATATAATATAGATAAATAAAGATAAGGTTTTTATAAATGGATCCTCTTTACAACCCGTTTTCACCTGGTGCAGGCTCGCCACCGCCGGAGCTTGCGGGTAGAAGTGATATTTTGCGACAAGCCCTGATGACTTTAGCGCGTGTTAAGCGAGGCCGAGCTGAAAAAAGTATGTTGATCATCGGCCTTCGTGGCACAGGGAAAACTGTGCTGCTTCATGAAATCTCTTCCTTGGCCGAAAAGGAAGGATATCAATCTATTATGATAGAAGCGCATGAAAAAAAATCCTTGCCCGAAGTATTGCTTCCTGAGTTACGTCGAATACTTTTTTCGTTGGATGTTGGTGAGATGATCAGCTCAAAAGTAAAAAGAGCATTTCGAGTATTAAAAAGTTTTGTATCGAATGTAAAAGTCAGTGTCAAAATGCAAGAAATAGATTTTGGGCTTGGCATTGAGTCTGAGAAAGGTGCAGCAGATAGCGGTGATTTAGAAGCAGATTTGGCGCAAGTTTTTATTGCTTTGGGAGAAGCTGCACAAGATCGGAATACAACTATTGCGATTATTATAGATGAACTTCAATATTTAAGTGACGAAGAGCTAAGCTCGCTCATTATGGCTGTCCATAAAGTCTCACAAAAATCACTCCCTATTGTTGTGATTGGCGCTGGATTGCCACAGCTTGTTGGTAAAGCAGGCCGTGCAAAATCTTATGCGGAACGTCTTTTTGATTACCCAGAGCTCGGGCCATTAAAAAATGAAGATGCAAAAATTGCATTACAAGAGCCAGTGCAAAAAGAAGCAAATATTTACTTTACAGATGAAGCATTGGATGAAATTATTCGTGTGACAGAGGGCTATCCATATTTTCTTCAGGAGTGGGGTTATCAAGCTTGGAATCTTGCAGTCACATCACCTATAGATATTACCGTTGCAAAGCAAGCCACCCAGACATCGATTGAAAGACTAGATAAAAGTTTTTTTAGGGTTCGTTTTGATCGCCTAACACCTCGTGAAAAAGAGTATCTTCGAGCTTTGGCTGAATTGGGATCTGATCCACAAAGGTCTGGCGAAGTTGCTGAAGAACTTGGCTTAGATGTTCAAAATGCAGCACCGCTTAGAAATAATTTAATTAAAAAAGGGATGATTTATAGTCCAAAACACGGAGATACTGCTTTTACTGTACCACTTTTTGAAGGCTTTATGAAGCGGATTATGCCCCATATACCTAAAAAATGGTAGCTAGAAAATGTAGGGTGGATTACGGCAAAAAACGCCTAATCCACCCTACATTTTAATTTCTTTAATTTTTTAATTTGTATACTACTTCTGGTGTGACGCTTACTCCTAAAAATAAAGAATCTGCCCTTTTTCTAGCTAATGCACTGTTTGCTTGGAGGCCGCTGGTATTTTCAAGATTTTGACGTTTAGCAGCAGTGGGTCTTGTTTCTTTATTTAGGTCGGTAAATATGATGCTTTCAATAACATTATTCACAGATGAATCATCTCGTAATTGAATGAGCTGATCCATTAAAACAAATAACTTTTGTGTATCGCTTACATTGTTATGATCTGAGGTCATTATTTCTTTAAAGTTTTTCTTATTATTATAATACTTAACTAATTTTGGAATGGTATCTAAATCCTCTGGAACTTTCTTATTAGTTAATATAGTTTCTAATTTTTTTAATGCATCAATTTTATTATTATTGGCTTTAGTTTGCTCTTCATTGGCTCCAATATTATTTTTCCACATTGATATTTTACTTTCATTTATAAGTGTTCTTAAAAATTTTTCAGCAGCAGCGGGTTTATCAGCATATAGAAATTTCAATTTTAATAACAAGTCGTCTATATGAGAGTCTTTTAAACTTGCAAAGTTATTTTCATTTAGATATTGTTCTTTAAATTCAGATTTATCTGCTGGTTTATTAAAACCTAACATGTTTTGTATAGAATTACCAATAGAGCGAAAAACTGATGCTGCTAAAACACTAACCGTTGTCATATTAATAGTATAAGCAGCCCCAGCAAATATGCCTAATAATAATGGAAATTGGGGCGCTAAAAAAGAAACGAAGATACCCACTAATAAAATAGCTGAGGTGATAAAGTTATCGAGATTATCTTTTAAAGCCGCTTTTTCTGCTGCATAATAGTAGCTATAGGATTGCTTTCGATGTTTCCAGAGATTGACCAGATTGTTATAAATCCCGACCCCTGCATTAAGCATATTTCTGCCAATCAAGACAAGAAACATAATGGGTGCAACTGCTGCTGAGACCCCAGTAAATATCAATGCAATGAGAACCGCAGTGGTTTCTTTTGCAGCCATTAAGATAGTCATCCCTAATTCTCTTTTGGCCGCTGTATTTTGGTTGTTTTTTTCTTTAAAACCAAACCAAGCTATTCCTACTTCAACTAACGTTAAAGACGTGGCAAAAGGAAAGGTCATTTTTTTAGTTTTTTCTATGAACTCTTTGATAATACTCATAAAAATAACTAAAAAAGTAGACTTTTTTAAGTTACCAGTAGTTGTAATAGGTGAATTTTCATTTAAAATAAATTGACGAACTGACTTACCGCCAAAAGGATGAAGTTCGTCTAATTCAATTTCAGTATATGATTTTTTTGATGAAACTGGCATAATAAGTACCTCGTACGTCTATATTGATATTTTTTTAACCTGTGCCTATTGTACCATTCCTATAAAAAATGGTAATATACTATTTTGTTAATTGTTTGTTCCCAAAATAGGAATTATCATGGCACTTGATCTCATTTCATGTATGCGTAGCTTTGTAGCGGTCGTCGATCATGGCGGCTATGCCAATGCTTCTCGGCATATTTATGTTTCGCCTCCGGTTATTACTAAACAAATCAATCTGTTAGAGCATAATTTAAAACAAAAATTATTTTATCGCACCACACGACGTATTCAATTAACCGAGGCAGGGCAAGTGTATTTAAGTCATGTTCGTGGGGTTTTGCAACACATTAAAGAAGCACAAGAATCCCTTATGCACTTAGAAGCAGGTCCGCAGGGCGCTATTCGTGTAGGAGTCCCGACTATTTTGAATTCGATGTTTTTTGCAAAGAATTTAACAGATTTTTTAGAAAAATATCCCCATATTAATTGTGAACTCTCAACAGAAGTATCACCAACAGCCATTACTGATGATTTGTGCGATGTGATTATTACCGCAGTTGATTTCCAAGACAAACAACTGATTAAACAATTATTATTAACTTGTAGTCGCGGGGTGTATGCATCGCCTGCTTATATTAAAAAACATGGATTACCCAAAACAATCGATGAGTTAAAAAATCATAATTGCTTAAATAAAAAATGTACGCATGGGTTTCATTTATGGGAATTTAGCAATAATAAAAAAGTCACTGTTTCTGGTAATTTTGTTTCTGATTCAGGGATTGATATTTATTTTGCGTGTTTAAATGGGTTAGGATTAATGTACACAACCAGTATTGTGATATTAGATGAAGTGGAAACAGGGCGTTTAGTTAAAATTGATTTAGATGAACCCCCGACCGAAATGGATATTTATATTTATTATCGGCCAGTGATGAAAGAAAGTATTATTAAATTATTAGTTGATCATGTGATTAATAAAACTAAAAATTGTCGATGTTAATATATTTATTATAAAGATAAATATAATTGATGGAGTCGTTCGATCTGCGGAATCAAATCTTTTTCAAGGCCATCATTATAGATTACATCATGCGCGCCTGCTAAACGTTTTTCACGGTTAATTTGGGTTTTAATAATCGCTTGAATATTTTCAATGGATGATTGATCGCGAATCTTTGCACGATGTAATTGTAGTTCTTCGTGGGTATCGACTACTAAAATTCGATTGATTAATGGGTTGGGATGCGTCTCGAATAACAAAGGAATAACCACAATGCAATAAGGTGATTGCGATTGTTCAATTGCTTTTTGTGTTTCTTCACGAATCAGTGGATGTAGTAATTTTTCAAGCCAAATACGTTCTTTTTTATCTGCAAAAATTTTATGCCGTACTAACGCACGATTAAGTGTTTTATTAGGTAATACTATTTCATCACCAAAATGTTCAATGATTTTTGTAAGCGCATCTGTTCCAGGTGAAATCACTTGACGGGCTAATTGATCGGTATCAATCACGGTGATACCTTTTTTTTCAAATAATGTAGCAACCGTTGTCTTACCGCTGCCTATTCCACCTGTTAATCCAATTACTAACATAATTAAAAATCACATAATAAATTTATGTAAATAAAGATGTAGAATATCACTTCCCCACATTAAACTAATCCAACCAGCAACTGCAAGATAAGGGCCAAAAGGCAGTGGAATACTTTTTAATTGACGTTTTATTAACATGTGCGTTAAACCAAAAATAACCCCAATGAATGATGCTAATAAAATAATAATAGGCAATTGCTGCCAACCTAAAAAGGCACCTAATGCAGCTAAAAATTTATAATCTCCTTGCCCCATTCCCGTCTTGCCAGTTGCTAATTTAAATAAAAATTGAATGACTGCAAAGACTAAATAACCTGAAATAGCACCAATAATTGCATTATGACTGGAAGTGAAAATAGCATAGATACTTGCTAATAAACCAATCCAAAGTAATAATAAAGTCAATTGATCTGGTAATAAATAATAATCTAAATCAATAAAAGTTAAAGCAATTAAAATCCAGGTAAAAAGTAATGCCCCCACTAATTGCCAACTAATCCCAAAGCGTAAGGCAACATAAACCGATGCAATACAAGATAATAATTCAACTAATGGATAACGCAGTGATATTTTCGCTTTGCAATAAGCACATTTACCACCTAACACTAAAAAACTTAAAACAGGAATATTATGCCAAGGTTTCAAGTGTCTTTTGCAATGAATACAATGCGACCATGGTAAATATAAATTTAAAGGTTCAGCATCATGTGTTGGGGTTTTTAAGCCAAGATAATGCCTGCACTCATGATTCCATTGATTTTGAATCATGCGTGGTAAACGGTAAATGACTACATTTAAAAAGCTACCAATTAATAAAGATAATGCCGCAATCAGCATCAAAAAAATATTCATGTTGTCGTTTAAAAAAAGCATGATGTTCATTAAACTATCATCCCAAGTTTGAAGATTGGCAAATAAAGAGCAATGACTAATCCACCGATTAAAACACCAAGAACCACCATAATCAAGGGTTCTAATAAATGACTTAAAGTGGATACAAAATGATCTATTTCAGATTCGTAGAAATTAGCCACTTTTAATAGCATATTGTCTATACTGCCAGATTCTTCACCAATTTTAACCATCTGTATTAATAAAGGCGGAAATAATGGTGACTGTTGTAAGGCTTTGTGCAATTGTTTTCCTTGTGCAATAGCAATGGGTAATTTGGCAATTTCTTGAGCATATAAAGCATTAGTTGTGATATTCATCGTGATTTTTAATCCTTGATCCAAAGGAAAACCTGCATATTCTGTTGTGGCGAGACTATAAGCAAATCGAGATAAAATAATTTTTTGTAAAAATTTACCAAAAAACGGTAACTTAAAAAATAGGCGATCAATTCTGTGTTGTAAATAGCTAGAATTTTTCAAGCTTAAGTAAAATAAACTAAAGATTAATACTATCTCTAATAAGCATTTCCAAATATTCTCTCTCAACCATGTCGAACATGCAATGATCCATACTGTTAAACCCGGTAGTTTTCCCTGCATATTCTGAAAAAGTTCGGCAAAGCGCGGCACAATCACTATTAACATAATCACGCTGACAAGTGTTGCAACGGTAAATAATAGACTAGGATATAACAAAGCTTGCTTAATTTTATTTTTAAAATACCATTTTTTTTCTTGGGTTAAAGCAATACGTTGCAGCATTAATGCCAGTTTTCCTGTTTGCTCACCCACTTCACTTAAATGACAAATGAAACAATCAAAATAATGAGGATATTTTTTTAAAGATTGCGTTAAGGTTTTACCCGATTGAATATCTATTTGTATAGCAGAAATAAGTATTTGTAGAGCATGTTTTTCTTGAATAAATTGTAAGATATTAATACTTTGCACAATGGGAATACCGGCTGTCATTAAATTGGCGAATTGTTGAAAGAAGTGAGTCATATCTTCTGAGGAAATTTTTTTAGTAAAATTTTTAAAAGAAATAGGCCATTTTTTTGTTATTTTTAAGACAATAATTCCTTGTTTCATTAATTGCATTTTTGCTATTTTTAAAGTCACCGCTTTTATTTCGCCAAGCGTTTTTTTTCCATCAACTGTTATGCCTTGCCATTGATAAGTATATTGTTTAATGTGGGAAATTAACATTGTAGAACCCTTTGTAATTCACTTAAGCTTGTGGTTCCTGCTAACACTTTTTCAAAACCTGCTTGATAAAGCGTTTGGTTATTGTCTTGTTGCCATTGGTTATATATTTTTTGCATATTAGTATTTGCTAAAATACACTCGGCTATTTTTTCATCTATTGATAAAAATTCATAGATGCCTGTTCGTCCTTTAAAGCCAAAATAACATTCTTGGCAGCCGTTTTCTTTAAAAATAGTTTGACCGTTATAATTTTCAGGTTGTTTACAGATAGGGCATAATTGACGAATTAAACGTTGAGCCACAATTAATGAAATAGCATTTAAAATATTATAAGAAGAAATATTCATAGAAATCAGTCGAGCAATTGTTTCAATCGCATTTTTGGTATGTAGCGTTGATAATACCAAATGGCCAGTTTGTGCTGCTTGAATAGCAATAGTAGCTGTTTCTCTATCTCGAATTTCACCGACCATGATGATATCTGGGTCTTGTCTTAATAAAGTACGCAGCACTTTTACAAAATCTAAACCAATTTTTGGTAAGATATTCACTTGATTAATGCCTTCTAGTTGAATCTCAACTGGATCTTCTACGGTTGAAATATTTTTGGCAGGAGTATTTAAATAATGAAGGGCAGAATAAAGCGTGGATGTTTTACCGCATCCGGTTGGACCTGTTACTAAAATAAGACCATGCGCATTAGAGATATTTTTTAAAAAAATATTTTTCTGTAAAATATTAAAACCTAATTTATCTAGATTTAAAGTTATTTTATTAATATCTAATAAACGTAATACTATTTTTTCGCCAAAAAAAGTGGGGCAAGAGCTTATGCGAATATCAATACCCGCACTATGCATGCGACCATCTTGTGGTAAACGTTTTTCAGCGATATCAAGTTTTGCCATGATTTTTAAACGTGAGAGTAATCGAGCGGTGAGTTCAATGGGGACGCGGGTCACTTCATGCAAAATCCCGTCTCGTCGATAACGGATACGGCAACCTGTGGCGAAAGGTTCTATATGTATATCAGATGCTGATAATTGTCTGGCATGTTGTAGTAATCGATCGACAAATTGAATGAGTGGCTCTTCTTCAGTGTTAGCTTGATCGTGCAATTGAGGGGTTTCTTGTTCTAGAGAAATTTTCTGTAACAGACTTAATTCTAAATGATCTGTTAAGTGAGCTATTTTTTCAAGTAAAATTGTTAATTTTTTTTCATCTACTATATGTATATTTAATCTTAAACCCGTTAAAAAAATAATGGCATCCAGTGCAAATTGATCAGTGGGATCAGAAAGGCCAATAGATAAAATATTATTACTGATTTTTAACGGCAAAATGCGATATTGACAAATGGATTCTGCACTTAATGGAAATTGATGTACAGTAGAAGATGAGTAATTATTTAAGTCAAAAATAGGCAGATTCAGTTCTGCAGCGAAACTGTGCATGATCTTATCGCTACAAATTAAATGATTCTCGACTATAAAGCGCACGAAAGATATTCCTTGATTTTGTGCGCTTTTTGTCGCTTGTAACATTTCTTTTTCATTAATTAATTTATTTTTTATAAGACAAGTTGTTAGTTTTGATGAGAGTGTTGTCATTAGAAATTACATAACCCCGCAGCAAGGCAACTACCGGTGATGGTCCAAAGCGTACCGTCATTATTAGGTGTTAAAATAAAAGTTGCACCTCCTGCTATATCTGTTCCTGTTGCGGTAATAATGCCGTTTTCAACGGTTAAGTCTTTTAAGTTTTTGGTAGGAAGGGGAGCTTCTGGGATGCCATTTGTATTAATCATTAAGTCAGTTGCAAGCATGCCTTGTTGTAAATCTAATGCAATAGCTGTTTTATAGGGGGCAGTGGCTGCCACCACTTCAGCAAAATGAGCACGCGTGGTATAAAGTTGATAAGAAGGGATGGCAATAGTTGTTAAAACACCAATAATCACGATGACGATCATGAGTTCAATTAAAGAAAATCCAAGTATTTTTTGCATGATGTAAAATCCTTATTTTGTTTCTATTATTTATAATACTGTGAAAATGTAGGGTGGATTAGACGCGTTGTTTGCGTCGTAATCCACCAAATATGTCATTATAATTGGTGGATTACGGCAAGAAACGCCTAATCCACCCTACAATGACAGGAAGAGGAAAAAAATTATTCTATTTTGGAAGTGATCAGCTTAAAATTTTCTTGATGTTTTGAAAGTGGATTGTTTGCAGCAATTACTTTATACGGCTTTTTTACAAAATAGTCAACAGTTGCCGCACAGACTAAATCTCCCCAGACGTTCACCACTGTTCGAAAACGATCTAAAATACGGTCAAAAGGTAATAATAAAGAAATAGCAGAAGCAGGTACATTGACACTACGCAACACCATAACCATCGTGACTAATCCGCCTTCAGGAATACCTGTTGCGCCCATCCCGGCCATGATCGATGCTAAAAACACACCAATTTGTGAATAAATCGATAAGTGAAGCCCGAGAATTTGACAGAAAAATAAAGTCGATACGGCTTCATACATAGCAGTCCCTGCCAAATTAATAGTTGTCGCAAAAGGTAAGATAAAACGTGCGACTTCATCACTAATCCCTTGTTCTTCTGCCACATGTAACGTCACCGGCAAAGTGGCCATGGAACTAGATGTCGCAAACGCTGTCAACATAGCACGACTGGCTTGCCGGAAAAAAACTCGAGTATTTCTGCCAGTTATAAATTTAATAACCATTAATTGCCATAAAAATTGTAAGAATAAACCTATTATAAAAATTAAAATAAAAAGCAGCATGCTCTCTAAGCTATGCATTAAGTTATTTTGTAAAGCAGCCTCTGCTGCTGCACTGCCTAATAAAGAAAATAAACCAATGGGTGTTAAGTGCATTAACCAAATAATCATTTTAACAAATACATTGCGTAACCCACTAAAAAGATCAATCACAGGTTTAGCCGTTTCACCCACTGAAATGCAAGCAATAGAAAAAACAATGCTGAAAAAAACAATGGGCATAATTTCAAATTTAGCAGCCGCTTCTACAATATTGGGTGGGAAAATAGTCATGAGAAATGAACTAAGATCGAGTGTTTTTAATAAAACAGGGGAGGCTGTTGCATTGGCTAAAATAAGGCTTGGAGACATTCCAACCCCTGGTTTAAATAAATTTAATAAAACTAGACCAATAAAAACCGCAACAGCGACGCTAGATAAAACATAAAAAATAGTATAAACACCAATATTACCTAAACGTTTCACATTGCCAATCGATGTAATAGCGCTAACGAGTGCTGAAAAAATCAAGGGGAGGGCAATCAGGGTTAATAAATTAATATAAAGCTTGCCTATCCATTTTAAGGATATCATTAATTGGGGAAAGGCAATGCCGCAGCCAATACCTAAAATAATACTCAGTAGCACCCATATAAACATTTTATTTTTCATGACGATTATACCCTTCAATAGAATTTATAGTTAAACGATCTGACTTCTTTCCATTGAAGTAAGAACAAGCCGATGCATTCCCTGTTCTAGTTATTGCCTCCCTACTTAAAAAAGGGGGAGTTATTATTTTTCAAATTTGCGGTATATTATACTACACTGTTTAAAATTATTACCATTTTTAATTTCATTAAGGGAGTGTATTCAACCATTATGTTATCAAATAGAATGCAACTTATTAATAAAAAAGAAATTTTCATATCCTGTATTGTGCCGATTTATAATGAAGCAGAGTTAGTTCAATTATTTTTCAATCAGTTACAAGCAGCCTTATATCAATTAACACAGCATTTTGAAATTATTGTGATAGATGATGGTAGCCTTGATGCGACAGTGCAGAATATATTGGCACTTCCAGCTGAATTTAAAATTAAATTAATTAGTTTTTCGCGAAATTTTGGTAAAGAAATTGCATTGAGTGCAGGGCTTTTGCATTGTAGAGGAGATGTGGCTATTTTAATGGATGGTGATTTTCAGCATCCGATTGAATTACTCCCGAGTTTTTTAGCTAAATGGAGTGAAGGATATGATATGGTATACGGTGTTCGACAAAATCGTGATACAGAACCACAAGTAAAACGTCATTTATCCCGATTATTTTATTGGATTATGGCGAAAATCACTAGTATTCATATTCCTAATAATGCAGGTGATTTTCGTTTATTAGATCGTAAAGTGATTGATTCACTCAATACTTTTAAAGAGCGTACGCTTTTTATGAAAGGTCTTTATGCTTGGATTGGATTTAAAAAAATCGCTGTTGCTTTTACCGTGCAAAAAAGAGCATCCGGTAAAAGTTCTTGGGGATTTTTCAAATTAACCGAGTTGGCTTTGACCGGGATTACTTCTTTTTCAGATGTCCCTTTGCGCGTGTGGGGTTTTATTGGATTTATTATTTCACTTATTTCTTTAGTGTATGCGATTTATATAGTGGCTGTGACTTTACTATATGGCGCAGATTTACCAGGCTTTCCAACACTTGCAGCGGCTATTATGTTTTTTGGTGGTATACAATTATTATCAATTGGCATTTTAGGAGAATATATCGCGCGAATTTTCACTGAAGTCAAACAACGACCGCCTTATATTATTGCATTTAAGTCGGGTTTTGAAGAGTAAAATGGGTATTGCTGACCAGAGTAAATTCGCTTGATTGTGCAATTTTATAAACAGGATCATGCGCTAATTTCACAAAATCAGCATAATATTCATTATACATAAAAACAAAAACGCGTTTTTTGCTGTGCCAATGCTGCCAAAAAGTAGGTTCTTCGATTAACCAGCTGGAAGTATCTTGATAAGGCATGCCAAACCATAGCTCTCTTTGCCAATTATCATGATGCAAAATATAATTCGCATGCCAATCAGCGGCTATTATAATACGATGTTGAAGATAAATAGGTAAATCTTGAAAATATTTTTGATACGTCACCACTTCATCTTGAGGTTGTAATAAGGGTTTTAAAATCAAAGCAACTGATTTAATAGATTTGTGATTGATAGTTGCAGCGCTTGAAATAAAAGTAAGTAAAAATAGTACCGATGTCACAAATAAAATATAAATAATAAATTTAAATTGTTTTTGATATAAAAAATAAAGAGTGAATAATACTGCGATTATTAAAATACCCGCAGTGATATTCAAGTAAAGCGTCATTGATTTTGATACGGCAAAATAAGCAATTTCTGGAATAAGTATACAAATACAGCTGCTGATCATGCACAATAAAGTAAAACTGATTATTCCAATATGAATACCTGTTGCATAGAGTTTATTCCAAAAAATATCTAAGTAGTTTGCAATGATTAAAGCTAATGCTGGAAAGATTGGTAAAATATAGCCTAATGTTTTTGATTTTGGAATGGAAAAAAATAAAAAAATCGACACACTCCATAAAATTAAAAAAAGTTCAATGCGATGGAGTTGACAATTTTTTAAAATTATTTTGAGATGATAAAACATTGCCTGTATTAAAAATAAAGACCAGGGGGCAAAGCCTGCGAAGACAACGGGCAGATAAAACCAAACGCTTGTTTGATTGTTAAAATCTCCTTTTGTCAAAAAACGGGAAAATTGTTGGGTCAGAAAAAAATAGTGAAAAAATTGTGGATTGGCTTTTTGCACCAAGATATACCAAGGCGCTGCAATTAAAAGAAAAATAATCAGTCCCGTTATTAAATGTAATCTTAAAAATATTTGCCAGCGTTTTAATAAAAATATCCAAAGACCTATAATTAGGATGGGGAACACAATGCCAATTAAACCTTTGGTTAAAAAAGCAAGGCTTGTCATGATATAGGCTAATATTAAAAATATCTGACGCTGTGATGGTTTATTAGTTTCTATGGCTATGATAAAGCATAAAAGTGCATTACTAATAAAAGAAGCTACTTCAAGATCAAGATTAGCATAATGCGAGCCGCCATAATAAAGCGGACTTGTGGCTAAGATGAGTGCGGCTAATAAGCCTATTCTTCGGTTAAGTAACAGGCAGCCTGCGCTATAACTTATTAAACAACAAATAATACCAAGACACATGGGCCAAAATCGTAACGCCCATTCTTTCAGTCCAAACAAGTGAATCATGCTAGCTTGTAGCCAATAATATAAAATAGGTTTATCAAGGAAAGCGACACCATTTAAATTGGGTGTAATAAAGTTATGAGAGGTAAGCATTTCACGAGCGATTTCAGAATAACGTGCTTCATCAGGAGTGAAAAGTGGATAAGAGCCTAGCCAAAGCGCATAAAAAATAAACAAGCCAATTAATAAAAATAAAATATCTTTTATTTTTATTTGATTGAGAGGAGTCGATTTTTGGGGAGTTGATAACACGACTGGGTTCCCGTACAGTGATGTTTAAAAAATTGGATGATGAGTCTCTATGGTCAAATATATTACTCTGTGTGCTGATGATTATGGGCAAAATCCTGAAATTTCTCAAGCGATTGTTGATTTAATTTATAAAAAAGTTCTAACAGCTTCAAGCTGCATGACGTCATCTGTGCATTGGTTGGAACAAGCTAAGTCATTAATTATATTAAAAGATCAAGTCGATTTAGGGTTGCATTTTAATTTAACCGAAGGGTCGCCTTTAGTGATGTCCACGCAGTTTTATTCTTTAGAAAAATTAATGATTCACTCTTTTTTGCATCGATTAGATAAAATCGCTATAGAAGCCGAATTAAATGCGCAAATAGACCAATTTATTGCAGGCATCGGCCAATTGCCTGATTTTATTGATGGACATCAACATGTGCATCAATTACCTGTCATTCGTGATATTTTAATAAAAGTCTACAATGCGCGTTTTAGATCAAGTGGGATATATATACGTTCGCTGCTGGATTTTCAATTTTTTTCTTATGTTAATGCAACTGCTTATTTTAAAAAATGCATTATTCAGGCGAGTGGTTGTTATGCTTTTAAAAAATTACTAATGGCGCATCATATTCCGCATAATACTTCTTTTGCGGGTATTTATCATTTTAAAAATTCTATTCAGTATTCACAATTTTTTACGCAATTTTTACAGCAAATCACTGATGGTGGTTTGATTATGTGTCATCCTGGGAAAATGGGTAAAAACGATAGCATTGCCAAGGCGAGATATGATGAGTATCAGTTTTTTTCAAGTGATTTATTTTTGAAATTAAATAAACAATCGGAGGTGATTATGACACGATTTAATCATAAAAAATAAGTGCTATCACCCTCTAAAAATATCTGATAAACTTATTTTGTAGTTAAGTTTTTTTATGATTTTTTAATTACAATTATGTTAATTGATATGAAGGTCAAACCTATGGCAGCACGCGAAAATGGAACCGTCAAGTGGTTCAATAATAGTAAAGGATACGGATTTATTCAACGAGATCAAGGCGGTGATGTTTTTGTTCACTTCCGTGCGATTCGTGGTGACGGATACCGTTCCTTAGAAGAAGGTCAACGAGTGGAATTTTCTGTAGCGCAGGGTCAAAAAGGCTTGCAAGCAGAAGATGTTTCCGTCGTCGAAGAATAACTCTTCTAGAGCGATTATTTATTAAATATATATGCCGATGGAGCGGTTTTTCCGCTTTATTGGCAGTGTTTTTTTTATGAGTTTACTTTGAATAAAGAAGAAGAAATTATTGAAAAAAAATTATTGCATTACATTGGTAAGGCAATTGGCGATTTTAAATTAATTCGCACTGGCGATCGCGTGATGGTGTGTCTGTCAGGTGGCAAAGATTCTTTTACGATGTTGCGTATTTTAGAATTATTACGAAAAAAAGCGCGTGCTAAATTTGAAATATTTGCTTTTACTTTAGATCAATCGCAACCCGGCTGGAATGATATGTTGTTGCGAGAGTGGCTTGAAAAAGCAAACATTGCGTATGAAATTTTAACGCGTGATACTTATTCTATTGTTAAAGAAAAAATTCCGGTAGGTAATACCTATTGTTCGCTGTGTTCGCGTTTACGTCGTGGGATTATTTATCGTTATGCAGAGGAACATGGATTTAATAAAATTGCGCTGGGTCATCATCGAGATGATTTAATTCGCACTTTATTAATGTCTATACTTTATAGCGGTGAGATTCGTTCTATGCCGCCTAAATTATTAAGCGATAACAAAAAGCATATTGTGATTAGACCCTTGGTTTATTGCCAAGAAAAAGATATTATTGCGTATGCGCAGTTGCAGGCTTTTCCGATTATTCCTTGTACTTTATGTGGTTCACAAGAAAATATGACGAGGCAACGCATTAAAATATTAATCGATGAATTAGCGAAAGAAAATCCAAAAGTACCTAGCAATATGCTACATGCGCTACAAAGTATTAGAGTGAGTCAATTAATGGATAAAAAATTATGGGATTTTGCTGGTTTAGAAAATTCCGCAGAAGATGCTATTCATTCTCATTCTATAGTAAATAATATAAGTGAAGAATTATTTGATTTTGAGTAAATCAAAATGTAGGGTGGATTAGGCGTTTTTTGCCGTAATCCACCAATATGAATGATAGATTTTGGTGGATTACTACATTCTTGTGGGCATAGGCGATAATAAATATAATAATTATTTTTTTAGAGGAATTTTATGACAGGTTCTAGAAATTTAGAAGAGATGTTAAGGCTTGCAATCGTACGGGGGAGAACAGGAACAGTACTGAGATTACTTGAAGATAAAGTCCCTCAATCTCCCAGCGCACGTGGCAATACACCGCTACATCTTGCTGCTTCTCTTGCTAAGCATGAAATGGTTACTTTACTATTAAAATATGGCGCAGATCCTAGTAAGCGAAATACTCCTACTGAACGACATCCAAAAGGTGTTGTTCCTATCAGGCTGATTCCTCATGATAAAGGGGAAGATACTTATAGAACAATGGCAGCATTTGCAGAATGTAAAACAGATCATAACGATTCTTCTGAGTATGGTTTGCCTTTCCTGTTTCTTGTGGATAAAAAACAATATAAAACAGCTACCGCTTTATTAAAAGCTGGTGCAAATCCTGATGCATTTGGTTGTTCTGATAATAGGTTAGCGCTGCACTGCGCAATACAGCATAACGCATCTCCTGAAAATTTAGAATTAATTAAATTATTATTAAAAGATGGCTCTAGAAGAACTTCTTTACACAAAATAGATGATTCCAAATCTTATATGCCTGTAGAGATTGCAGTTAATTATAAACGATTCGATGTACTTGAATTATTTGCTAAGATGCCCGCAGGTAAAGACGATGTTTGTCTTAAAAATAATGATACTTATAAATTATTAATTATTAAAAGTTGTATAGAAGAATTCAAAGAGTTGAGGGAAACCTCTAGCTCTTTTGCCAACCGTATTACAATACTACTAAAAAAATTAGAACCTGCTTATCGAGAATTGTTAGAAGTCAGCGGAGTCGATGTTACAAAGGTGTTCTCTATTCTTGAAGAAGCCAGTAAGACTTTTTATGAAAATGTAATGGAAAAATATTTAGCTAAACTAAAAATATTTTGCCCAGTAGAATTAAAAAATATAGATGAGAGAGTGCAATCACCTATTAGAATTCAAGAAACACCATCTTCTCCTATTAAATTTGAGGATAAAAAAAAACCTGGTAATTCAAATTTTGACAGCGTGAGAGAGCTTGTGGTGATAAATTCTAATAATAAAAATAAACCATCCGAGTCTCCCTTAATAGCTCATTCTCTCTTAAGTTTTCCAAGTGTTCCAAATAGCTTAACTAGCTCCCCACCTGGACCTCCTGAGAAAAAACCATTTTATTCAAGTCGGGCTAAATTTTAAGCACCAAACTACTATGCTCATTAGAGACAATCTTATCGCCATCAGCGCTTTGCTTGTCTTTAGTGCCTTTTTCAACATATTGTTCTATCCTCTCTTCAGAAATACGAAATTCTTTTAGTGTTTTAAATAAAGAGTCTTTGTAATTGATGTTATGTTTAGCTGAAATATAATTCTCACCTTTATTATAATAAGCACCTGCTTGAGTATTTATTTTGAATTCTGTATCCTTTTGCGGTTTTACAAATCCAGCAGGGCCTGTGAATGGTGCGAAGCCTGCTATATAAAGATGATGGCCATAACCACTGACTAATACTTTATTGATAACCTTGTTTTCATCTTTAAAAAATAAAACAGTAAACACTAAGTCCGATTGTTCTTCACTTAACCTCGATAAAGTCTTTCTTTTAAGATCCGGTACAAAATAACCTTTCATAGTTTCAATGATTTCATCTTTTTGTAATTTTTTAAACTCTTCAAATGATACTGTTATTGGGTTTTGCGGCTTACAAAGATAAGGAATAAACTTATAATTAGTCTTTGGCTCATAAAAATAAACTTCCATACCTTGTTTTTTATATTTATTAAAACAATGTTGACTATCCAGTCCTTTTGTCGAATCTAAATTCATTGGTATAGGCGCTGTATCAGTTGCAGCAATTTGTTCAGGATCAGTGATGGGAATTAACTTAATAATCGTACGACTTTTAGTACCAGAGTGAGGAGAAGATTTGAGTTTTTTGGTCACAGATGATGTGGAACTTGAACTTGAGTCTTCAGCTAATATCGAGGTGGAATTAGGTAACATATTAAAGTCCTCATATAGTTTTGCGTTTTTTAAAAATTATTTTAAGCGTTTGACTTCTAAAACATTTGATAATTGATTAATTTCAGAAATTAATTCTTGTAATTGTATATTATTGTGTACTTGTACGGTTAATGAAATAAATAAGAAATTATTTTTTTTATTAAGCGTTGTTTGCATGGAAATTAAATCGATTTTATCATTAGCAAGAATTGAGGTGATTTCTTTTAGTAATTGTTCTTGCCCCATTGCGCGTATATATAAATCAACATAGTAAGCCCCTAATTTTTTGTAATCAAAATTTGCTTGCACAAAACGATTGTGATGCTCAGGAGATAAATGAGCGATATTCTGACAATCTTCACGATGAATAGAAATACCACGGCCTTGGGTAATGTAACCAATAATAGCATCACCTGGTATCGGTTTGCAGCATTTGGCAATGCGTGTTAATAAGTCATCAATGCCGACAATTTGTAATCCTGATGTGATAGGTTTATGCTTTTTTGGCAACAGCGGAATAGTGGGTTTATTTTCTTCATGCCGTTCTTTTTGTATGAGATTTAATATATGCGATAAACGAATCATCCCATGACCGATAGAGGCAAAAAGTGCTTCTGCATTTTTATATTGTAGCAGGTGAGCCGTTTTTTGTAAGTCAACAGAATGTATGCCTGCTTTAGCAAATTCACGTTCTAATAGATGCTTACCTGTTTCAACATATTGATCAACTTCTTGTTGTCTGAACCATTGCGCCACTTTAGCGCGTGCACGTGAAGTGATTAAATAGCCAAATTCTTTATTCAGCCAATCGCGGCTTGGGGTGCCATTTAAGGCGGTAATAATATCAATACGATCGCCTGTTTGTAATCGATGCGTTAATTGAACAATGTGACCATTGATTTTAGCGCCGCGACAACGGTGGCCTAATTCACTATGAATATGATAAGCAAAATCAAGTGGCGTCGCCCCAAATGGTAAGTCAATAATATCGCCATTAGGCGTGAATACATAGATGCGATCGTCAGGCTTATTTTCTGGATAAGTGATTGCTGGATCAGTTGCTAATTCTTTATGCCATGAAAGCAGTTGACGTAAAAAAGAAATTTTTTTATCAAGTCCTGCTTGTTGTGTTATTTTTTCTTTTTCTTTATAGAGCCAGTGTGCAGCGACTCCATGCTCAGCTGTATGATGCATATCAAACGTGCGAATTTGAATTTCAAGATTTTTTTGCTGCGGACCAATCAGTGCAGTATGAATAGAGCGATAGCCATTGGGTTTAGGGCTTGCAATATAATCATCAAATTCATCAGGAATATGTTCCCAGAGATTGTGCACGATGCTTAAACTGTTATAGCAATCTTCAATAGTGGGTACCAAAATACGAATGGCGCTCGCATCATAAATATTTTTATAATCTAAATGTTTTTTTTGCATTTTTAAATAAATACTATAAATATGTTTTGCTCGTCCTGACATTTTTGCCTGAATCTGTCTTTTGGCAAATTCTGTTTTTAAACAAGCAATGACTTCGAGTAGACGTTTTTCACGATCGATCCGTCTTTCACTTAGAAATCGCGCAATCATTTTGTAAATATCAGGTTTAATATAATGAAAACTTAAATCTTCTAATTCCCATTTTAATTGCCCAATGCCTAAACGATTAGCAAGCGGTGCGTAAATATCTAAAGTCTCTTGTGCAATACGTTTTCTTTCATTGAGATTAATATTTTTAATATGTCGTAAAATACAAGTTTGTTCGGCTAATTTAATGAGTACAACACGAATATCAGATGCCATGCTTAAAAAAGTTTTTCGCAAACGATCAATTTGGGTTTGATCACGTGTTTTTTTAATATTGGCTAATACTGTATTTAAGATATTCATCTGTTGTTCATTTTGTACGAGTTTAGCAGTTGATTCGTTGATTTGTTGTTTGATCGTATCAATTGATAAATTAGCATGTTGAATAGCATTTACCAAAATACTGGCAGCAACTGCATCGGAATCTAACTTTAAACTTAAAATAATTTCTGCCATTTCTAAAGCATGTGCTAGCAGGGGCTGTCCATAAAAAGTGGTTTGTCCTGCGCAAATAGTTGCAGTTAAAAAAGCGGCTTTTTGGATTAATTCAATATCAATATTAGATAAAAGGCCGCTTTCTTTTTGTGATAAAAGCCAGTGTTCAATATCAATGTTGCCATTGGCTAATGTTTTAAATTGTTTTGCAACCATAAGCCTCACTTATTTTTTAACATTTTTAATATTTTTAATATTTTTCAAATAGTGCAATCGCTTCAATATGACTGGTATGTGGAAACATATTAATAATGCCTGCTTTTTTTAAAGTGTAGCCTTGAATATTAACTAATTCATTTGCATCACGCGCAAGCGTTGCCGGATTACAAGAAACATAGACAATTTTTTTGGCATTAAATTGCTTAAAATAAGCAATAATTTCTTTTGCACCTGTTCGAGGAGGGTCTAGTAAAATTTTATCATAAGGTTGCATAAAAGGCGCATTAAGAACAGGCGCCATTAAGTTAGCAGCAAAAAAATCAGTATTATATAAGCCATTATGCTGCGCATTTTTTTTGGCATAATTTACCATTTCCTGACTTCCCTCAACGCCTATTACTTTTTTTGCAAAACGTGCTAACGGTAAAGTGAAATTTCCAAGCCCACAAAATAAATCTAAAATATGATCCTCTGGATTTGGCGCTAATAATTCAATAGCAGCGCTTATCATTTTTTGATTCATTTCAGCATTGACTTGAGTAAATGACAAAGGATGAAATTGCATTTCAATTTGAAATTGAGGGATTGTGTAAGTTAAAAATTCATTTTGATCAATTGGCCAAATTTTATGGACTTTTTCTGGGGGATTGGGTTGTAAATAAATATGCAGCGCATATGTTTTCGCAAAGTCACAAATTTTTTGTTGATCTTCCTGAGATAGCGTTGTCATATGGCGTATAATCAATGCGGTGTCATGATCACCGCATGCAACTTCAATTTGTGGGATATGTTCGTATTGTGAAAGAGATCTCACTAACTTAGCTAGATGAGTTAAACGCAGGCCTATTATAGGATTTAAAATTAAACAATTTTGTAAGTCAGCTAGATAATTACTCTGTTTTTCTCGAAAGCCCACTAATAATTTATCTTTTTTATAGACAAAGCGCACACCTAGACGAGCTTTACCTCGATAGCCTTCAGTTTGACCTGATAGCGGGGGTAAAATCACCTCAGGTGTCACATGACCGAAATGTTTGAGCTGCTGAAGTAGCGTTTGCTGCTTTAAGTCAATTTGGCTTGCGATTGTCATATGTTGCAAGCTGCAACCGCCACAGGTTCCAAAATGCGTGCAAGGAGGTGTGGTGCGTTCTGGTGCGCTTTTAAGTACTTCTAGTACGTGGCCTTCATAATAACGGCGATTTTGTCGTGTGATTGAGCCAATGACTTTTTCACCCATGATTGCGCCATCAATAAAAGCTGTTTTGCCGTCGATTGATGCAATCCCTCGCCCATCATGGCTTGAATTTTCAATATTAAGCTCAATAGATTTCAGTGACTGATTAAATTTCATAATATATTCAATTGATTAATGTTATAAGATAAATAAGATTATTAAGAGTTCTTTTTATTATACAAGGATTGGCTGATGTGGCCAATTAAAAAAGGGATAAAATAAACAGGTTGGTTTTTTCTGACTATTCCGGAATGTATGTTCGAAATAGTCTTGACTATTCCGGAATACGTGTCAGAATAGTCAAATGGATCGATATATTAGTCAACATGTAAAAATTGATTTAACCAGTAAAATTGTCTTATTAACTGGGGCGCGTCAATGTGGCAAAACGACTCTGGCCAAACAATTGTATAATCAATATGATTATTACAACTATGATTTAAGCGAAGACCGTCAAGCATTGCAAAAAAAATCGTGGGACAGGCAAAAACCTCTCATTATTTTTGATGAGTTGCATAAAATGAAAGATTGGAAGCGCTGGCTAAAAGGCATATACGACACAGCGGGTATCCCTCCTGCATTATTAGTAACAGGCAGCGCTAAATTAAATACCTATAGAAAAGTGGGCGATTCATTGGCTGGCCGTTACTTTCAATATCGCTTGCACCCAATCGATCTCAAAGAAGCTCGACAATATTGGCAAGGCGGCAATGCTGATGATGCATTTGATCGGCTTTATCATTGCAGTGGTTTTCCTGAACCTTTTTTAAAAGACAGTCAAGATTATTACAAACGTTGGCGGCGCAGTCATTTAGACATTATTTTACGCCAAGATTTAATTGATTTATATGCAATTAGAGATATTCAAGCTATCGAAAACTTAGTATTACTATTAAAAGATCGGGTTGGTTCTTGCGTTTCTTATGCAAATTTAGCACGTGAATTGGAGCGTGATGCAAATACGATTAAACGATGGTTGTTATTATTAGAAAATCTTTATATCCTTTTTAGAGTGACGCCCTACCATAAAAAGATCGCCCGTTCTTTATTAAAAGAACCAAAATTTTATTTTTATGATATAGCGCAAGTTGATAATGATCATAAAGGGGCGCGCTTAGAAAATTTATTAGCAGCGGCACTACTAAAAGAATTGCATTGGATAGAAGACACAACAGGTAGTCAAACCGGCTTGCATTATCTGCGCACAAAAGATGGAAAAGAATTAGATTTCTTGGTCACAATCAATAATATACCTACTCATCTTATCGAAGCAAAATGGTCTGATGCCCAACCTGCTACGGGTTTTGCCCATTTCCAACCGCTTTTTCCAACAGCCAAAAAAATTCAATTAGTTAAAGAATTAAAGCGTGAGACGACCTATCCAAATGGCTTGGAGGTGCGTTCAATCGTTAAATGGCTGAGCGATATTAATTTATCTGTGTGATGAGTTTTACTTAAGTTTTTTAGCTTATAATTTATCTTATAAAATAATAAAAAAATCATAAAAATATATTATTAATACAATCAATTACATCATTAATTTAAAGTAAATTTAACTTGTAAATTCCTGTATTTTTTCTATAATAAGTATGGGTGTTATTGATTTGTTTTGTCCGGAACCGTTAAGTAAATACATAACAGGGAGATTGACTTGAAACGTGGTGAGCAGGTCCTCAATCAGATAGAGGAAAGCCTAAAGCGTAGCAGAAATCTCCGAGTTTCTAAATAAAAGGGTTTCCATAAGACACTACCTTTCGAAAGCACCCTTTTATTGTTATACTTCTTTTTATCTATTGATCACTTCTCTTTTTTTTCCAAAATTAGGTATTTTTATGCATTCAAAAATAGAACAAGAAAAATTGTATGGCGCTCACAATTATGAACCTATTCCCGTTGTTTTAACCCAAGGTTCTGGCGTGTTAGTTTGGGAT
Organism: Gammaproteobacteria bacterium; assembly: GCA_013287765.1. Lineage (GTDB taxonomy): Bacteria > Pseudomonadota > Gammaproteobacteria > DSM-16500 > DSM-16500 > JABDDD01. The sequence goes on from JABDDD010000008.1 coordinate 40,559, forward strand.
GAAGAAAAAAATGTTTATATCGATATGATGAGTGCCTATTCTGCAGTGAGTCATGGGCATTGTCATCCTAAATTAGTCAAAATTTTACAAGATCAAGCAGAAAAATTAGCAGTCGTTTCGCGGGCTTTTTATTCAAATAATTTAGCTGATTTTTTACAAAAAATTTGTGAAGTCACTGGATTTGAAAAAGCATTACCAATGAACAGCGGGGCAGAAGGGGTTGAAACCGCGTTAAAAGCAGCGCGCAAATGGGCTTATACTAAAAAAGGCATTGCAGAAAATAAAGCAGAAATTATTGTATGTGAAGGCAATTTTCATGGTCGTACCATTGCAATTATCGGAATGTCTTCTGAAGCCCAATATCGTGACGGTTTTGGTCCTTTTCCGGCTGGGTTTAAAATCATTCCTTATAATGATCCTTCACAACTTGAGCAGGCTATAACGCCAAATACAGCTGCTTTTTTAGTAGAGCCACTGCAAGGAGAAGCAGGGATTATTGTACCTGATGCTGGGTATTTAGCTAAATGCGCAGAAATCTGCCGTAGACATAATGTGTTACTAATCTGTGATGAAATTCAAACTGGTATGGGTAGAACTGGAAAATTTTTAGCATCAGAACACGATAATGTTAAACCTGATGCAGTTATTTTAGGAAAAGCATTAGGTGGTGGTTTATTACCTATTTCAGTTTTTCTAACCAAAAAAGAAGTCATGGATGTTTTTACCCCAGGCGATCATGGCAGTACGTTTGGTGGCAATCCATTAGCGGCAGCAGTTGGAAAAGCGGCTATTGAAGTTCTTTTTGAAGAAAATTTAATTGCTCATTCAAAAGAATTAGGCGATTATTTCTTAGCGGCGCTTAAAAAAATTAAATCTCCTCTTATTGATGAAGTCAGGGGAAAAGGATTATTAATTGGTTTAGCTATTAATCCTAGTTATTACACCGCTAGAGAAATTTGTTTACGATTACTAAAAAAAGGTGTATTAACTAAAGAAACACACCATACCGTGATTCGATTAGCGCCCCCTTTAATTATTAAAAAAGAACAAATTGATCAGGTGGTTGGTATTATCAAGGAAGTTTTGACAGAGGCTGTTATAAAGTAATATTTATTTTTAAGGACAATACTCTATGAAGCAATGGATCAAGCTTTTTTGCTTATTTTTGTTATTAGGGCTCAAGACTGCATGGGCGGATGATCAGGTGCCGAATGCTTCTTTGCAATATTTTGCGACAGAAGCTGCAGCGCAACAATTACCTGAAGCGTCTGCTGCTTTTAGAAATAAAGAGTATGATAAAGCCTTAAAAATTTATCAACATTTTGCAGACGAAGGAAATAAAACTGCACAATATCAATTAGGTTATCTTTATCAACAGGGTTTAGGTGTGCCACAAAGCAATGAATTAGCAGTTGCTTGGTATACCAAAGCAAGCGATCAGGGGTTTGCGCCAGCGCAATTTGCCGTGGGCATGATGTATTATTATGGTCAAGGCGTTTTGCAGGGTATGATGGAAGCGCATACTTTAATTAATTTAAGTGCGGAACAAAATAATGCGCAAGCCCAATATATGTTAGGTTATATGGCTGCCATGGGGCTGGGTGTTTCACAAAGTGTATCTTCTGCTGCTGATTGGTATGGAAAGGCAGCAGCGCAAGGTGTGCCACAAGCGCAATATAATTTAGGATTATTAAATTATACTGGTCAAGGCATTTCAACTGATTATCATAAAGCATACAATTGGTTTAGCATGGCAGCGCAACAAGGTTCTACTAAAGCGCAATTTATGTTGGGTCTCATGTCTAGTTTAGGGCGGGGAATAACCACTGATAAAAACCAAGCTTTTTATTGGTATACTAAAGCTGCTGAAAAGGATTTTATTCCGGCACAATATAATTTAGGAATTTGTTATTATAATGGCATTGGCACTGCTCAGAATATTCCAATGGCTGTTACTTTAATTCAAAAAGCCGCGGATGCGGGATTTGCCAGAGCACAATATTTTATGGGTTATTTAACTTATAATGGTATTAGTTCTGCAAAAAGTCCGCAAAAAGCGCTTGAATGGTACATGAAATCTGCTGAACAAAATTTTCCTGATGCGCAATTTGCTATTGGGTTTCTTTATCATAATGGTTTAGGGGTGCCTAAAGATAATAGGCAAGCACTGGCTTGGTTTCAAGCAGCTGCTAAACAAGGTTCTGCTAATGGCCAATATATGACAGGATTATTTTATCAGCAAGGATTAGGTATACCCATGGATGCTGCAATGGCTGCGTATTGGTATACGAAAGCAGCCGAACAAGGTATGGATAATGCACAACTTTTATTAGGTGTTATGTATGGGCAAGGACAAGGTATTCCGAAAGATTTCAAAATAGCCTATGCGTGGCTTAATTTGGCTTCAACTTCTAGCAATCAACAAGTACGAGCCGCTGCAATGAAAATGCGGGATGATATAGGTAAAGTATTGAGTCCTGCAGATCTTAATCAAGCAAAACAGATGTCACAAATTTTTTATAGTAAATATGCGACTCAATAGTTTCAAGGGGGATTCATCGCAAAAATCGACTGTTCTTCAGTTGTGTCTTGTGGTCTTTGTTTTTTCGAAGAATTTTTAAAAAAAAGAAATAGATTCCCTGCATTTTTTTGTAAATAATAAAGTGCAACGATAGTGCAAATAGCCGTTCCTATGATAAGAAGCGGCGGACAGGGAGCGAAGGTTGCGATTGCAAGTAAAGTCATGCCAATAAAACTAAGTGTTTTCATAAAAACTATTTTTTTTTGTGCTTCATAACGATTATTAATTTTCTGCTGAATATTTTTATCAATTAATTTGGCTCGTGATATCATTGCAGGAGAATAATATATGCATTTTTCCCATAAGTCAGCATGATTATTTTTTAAAATACGTTCAATATATTGTCTTGAAAAAGGATCATCCGCACGTGCTAAACAACGATTGACTATTTGAAAATGCAATTGTTTTTTTTTATGAATTAATTTCGCAAGTTCGTGAGTGTTTTCTGCTGGTGTTTCTTCGCGGATTCTCTTTTCAATAAAATTTAATTCTTGCAATCTTTCTTTTAACCAATCTTTAAACTCAAGTTCTTGGCTCGTATGATATAAATCAATACTGACATTTAAAAGATCGCAAGCAGTTGCTAAGGCAAAAACAGGTGAAGATAAGACAGTGCTTGCGGCATTTTTTAATAAGCCGAGGCAAATTTGATTATTGTCAGTGAAATATCCCATGGTCGCACCGGTTATGATATTTAAAATTCCTTGAATAATGCTGGATTTGCGTCGATAATTATTTTTATCGGTTAATAATCTTAAGCCAAAATAAATGCTGCAAACCGAATCAATTTCATTCCAAAGATCAATACCGATTCTGGTTTGTGTTGCTGATAAGGAAAAAAGATTTTCTTTTTCTGAAAAAATATTTTGTGAAAAAAGATTAATCGACGTGCCTGTTGCGTAAGTCATCTCAGGGGTGAAGCCGATTATTTCATCAACGGTTTCTAAAAATGAAAGCTGTGAAGTAACGTTATTAGCAGAATTCATGCGTGATAAGTAACAATTATTATAAATATGATTTATAAATACACGAAACTTTTATAAAAAGCAATAAGAAAATATTAGATATTAATGATGTGACATTATTTTTCAGCTTGAGTGGTGTCTTCTATTTCAAGCTCTATAATAATTTTATCAAGTAATTCATTTTTTGGTATGAGATATCCTTCAAGAATATTCCAGGCTTGTTGTTTGCTAATATTAAGCATTTTGCTAAAAATAGCGATGCGTTCTTTTTCGTTAGTTGGGACGCCAAATTCATCGAGACTTTTGTTAATTTGGTCGGTAAGAGGTGTAATGGTATTTGGCACAGTTGATCTCCTTTCAACATTATCAACAGAGTATACTGATCAGTAGAAAAGTGAGCAATAAGGGTTTGCGCTACACTTTCTATGCGTTATCACTATAACGCATAGGGGGTAGAGTCTATTTTTAAGTATCTTGGTTCATAGCTGCTTGTAGAGTATTTTTAAGCAGCATGGTGGTCGTCATGGGGCCCACGCCACCTGGTACGGGGGTAATAAAAGCGGCTCTTTTAGCAGCTTCTTCAAATTCAACATCTCCCATAATTTTTCCATTGGCTAAACGATTAATACCGACATCGATCACTGTTGCTTGTGGTTTAATCCATTCACCTTTAATCAGATGGGGTTTGCCGACGGCGGAGACTACAATATCTGCTGTGCTCACATATTTTTGAATATCTTTTGTAAAGCGATGGCAAATAGTAATTGTGCTACCGCTTAACAAGAGTTCAAGTGCCATGGGTCTGCCGACGATATTTGATGCACCGATAATAACGGCATGACGATTTTTATAAACTTCCTGGGTGCTATCTAGCAGTGCCATAATCCCATAAGGTGTGCAAGGACGCAGTAAAGGACGGCGTTGTGCTAATCTGCCTAAATTATACGGATGAAAGCCGTCCACATCTTTTTTAGGATCGATTAATTCGAGTAATTTTTCTGAATCGATAGATGAGGGCAGAGGTAGTTGTAGCAGGATACCATCAATAGTTGGATCATGATTGAGGGTTTGGATTAACTGGATTAATGTTTGTTCTGAGGTTGCAGCAGATAGCGGATGATAGATAGATTTAATACCGACTTCAGCGCAAGCTTTACGTTTATTTTGCACGTAGATATGGGAAGCTGGATCATCTCCCATTAAAATAACAGCAAGACCTGGTTTACGTAGCCCTTGTTGGTTTCTAGCGGCGATTTTAGTGGCAATTTCGTTACGAATTGTTAAGGCAAGTGCTTTTCCATCAATTAATTGAGCGGTCATTATTTTTATTCCAAAATTAGGTTGCATCAAGGTGTTAGATTATACAATAATCAATTTAGTAATCACAAAAATAAAGAATGAGTTAATTATACTTATTTAATTATACTTATTAATTGACTGTCCTCTCATCACCTAGTATGATGCGAACCCATTATAGATAGTTGGAAAGACAAGATTTCGGGGTATAGCGCAGTCTGGTAGCGCGCCTGCTTTGGGAGCAGGATGTCGGGGGTTCGAATCCCTCTACCCCGACCAGTTAATGTGCGCCTGTAGCTCATTCGGATAGAGCATCGGCCTTCTAAGCCGAGGGTAACAGGTTCGAATCCTGTCAGGCGCGCCATTATTAGTAGTCTGACAGGTTAAAAAAAGTGAAAAAAAGTAAAATGGTGGACGTAGCTCAGTCGGTAGAGCCCCGGATTGTGATTCCGGTTGTCGTGGGTTCGATCCCCATCGTTCACCCCATCTAGGGGGCCGTTAGCTCAGTTGGTAGAGCAGTTGACTCTTAATCAATTGGTCGTTGGTTCGATCCCAACACGGCCCATCAGTAGAATCAAATAGTTAAGATAGAGAATTAAATTATAACTTTTCAGAAGGGCAATAGCGGGGCAATTGAATAAAAAAATTGTTATGTTAAGAATTAAAAAATTTTTTCTTTTTTTCCGCCCAAGCTTTTGCGTTTTCAAGTTCATTAAGTAAAATGTTCGGTGTTAACTTACCGATTCCGTCGTTGTTAGAATAAATAGGTGGTCGTGCTTGTGTTTCTAGAATAGATTTTTTAATATAGAATATAGAAAGTAGAAGCCAATTGCTTCCAAGCGCACATATTGCTCTTAATAAATAATCTTTTTCCCATGAGCCTAGTTGGCCGTTATTGAAATAGAAAAAAATCATATTTTGTATTAGTTTGATGATAGAAGTTCTGGCTTTAATAAATTCAGTTGAATTTTCATTAGCAATCGCAGTATTTAATTGATCATTTACTGTTTCGATGGAATGATTAATATTGTCCTTATTCATCGTTTAATTTCCTAATAGGGTTTTCAATAAAATCTGCTGGACTAAAAGATATTAAAAAAGATTGTTTCTCATTAACTTGGTAGCCACTATCATGGCTAAATAATTTTGCTAATAATTCGTCACGCTTTTGTTCAAATATTCTTTTTATTTTGATTAATAATGGTGGAATTGTTTTATTATAATCAGCTAAAAAAGCATAATTCAAGTTAGCAATAGCGCTGATTTTTTTATTTTTTTTATCGTAATAAATATGTAAGGTGTTATTTTTAGGATCGTTATGCGCATAATCTTGGTTTCTCATGCACATTAAAGTATTATGTATTTGTTTTTCTTCCTGAGATAATTTATTTTTAATTGATTCAAAGTTGATTTTTCCTAATTGATCATTTTTATGAAAAATTCTGCCATAACAGATAATAAACCCATAAGTCATGCCCGCAATATTGCTGTCGACAATCTTATTTAATTGGATATCTTTAATTTGGTCAAAAAAAGATTGAGCTATAAGGATGTCTCGCAAGCCCATAACAAACAAAAATAACTCTTTCCTTAATTCGATTCTTTTAATCGGATCACTGATTACCTTATTATCCATAATAAATTTCCCGAGATTCATTTTGACTATTATTCGAGCGTTTTGGAGTTATTTTTTTATAAAATGTCCCATAATTGCCCCGTGATATTAATAAAGTAAAAAAATTATTTATTAATTAAATTGATAATAATATTTATCATATTACTGTCTATCATATGTTGCCATATTTTTGCATTTGTTGTAACTTACTGTTGCTAATATGTAAAGAGGGTCAAGTCTGGACAATTGATATTTCCATCAAGCATTTTTGGGATAGTGATATATCAATTATGCAGACTTGACCCTTTTTCTTTTAAAAACATTATTTAACCTTAATCCTGAAGCTATTGAAAATGCAATTGAATCGCTCCCTAGGTTTCTTTCAAAAAATAAAAATAATTTGAGAACTCCTTACCAACTCAGTGATGATGTATTTATGGAAAAAAATTTATCCGCTCAATCACTGTATGAATATTGCCAACAGATTACTTCTATTTTTGAAGTACCACCAAGCGAATTTAAAATCGAAATAGAGGAAAATTAAGTCAAAAAAAATTTGCAGCTGCTAATTGTTTATTAAGAATGTATATCATGGCATAAATGATTCTTATCTAACCTATATACAGTCGCAACATGGATAAAATGGCAATCAACGTAATATATAATAATAAAGATCAGTATTAACTCTATTAATCCATTGAATTATGTATTGTTATTGATTACGATTAATGATTCCTACAATTAGTAAAATTTGCTATACTAATTACATAGAAAGAAATTAGAAAGAAATACAAGCTGCATGCATCAAGGGAGAAATGGATTTTTCCTTTAATATTTAAGGACATATATTCAATCTTAATTGATGGTGAGTTATGGCTGTTAAAACATCTACATTTTCAGGTTGGCGGCTATCTGGTAAAGATGCCGATGCCTTTTTAAATCAAATCAATGATACTTTACCTAACCCTTTGGCACAGGCTGCGATTGCTCGTGGTCGTCCTCTAGCTGAAGAGTATCTAACCAAGGGATATGCCACTTTTAGTTCAATAAAAAAAGAAAGAAAAACGTCTCAAGAAGGCTAAGGTTAATGTGTGGTAGATATCGAAAATCTTACTCTCCGCCAAATTTTATCTAATGACGATACAACAAAACTTTCTCTCGGAAGCGAAGTTTATACTCCTTTAAAAATTTTTTTGAAAAAATCGGCGCTCGATTTTCATCAATATGAAATTGCAAAGACATATGTGCTTGTGAATCAGGTTTCTTCCTCATCTTCGCGAATCTGGGGGTATATAACCCTCATGAATAGTGAGGTTGTTCTTAATGAAGGGCAGCGGCCACAAGAATCTGCTTCTACTTCAAGATATGAGGCGTTTCCAGCGGTTAAAATTGCACGATTAGCCATAGACAAAGCACTGCAAGGAAATGGCTTTGGTACAAAAATGTTAGATTGGTGCATCAATCATGTAAAGCTAGCAATTATGCCGCATGTGGGATGTCGATTTATTGTAGTTGATGCTAAGCGCGATTCTGTTTCCTTTTATGAAAAAAGTGGTTTTGTTTTATTAGATACAGAAGCAAATCGTTCAGATGATCATCCATTAATGTTTTTTGATCTATACAAAAGTAATTCTTAAATAGCAAGATAGACGCGGGACATTCCTGGGGCGCTCAGAAGTAACAAACAGCAGAACTGTACAATAAGTAGCAACAGCCGGATTAACTTAACCAATTGTGAAAGAGGGTCAAGTCTGGACAATTGATATTTCCATCAAGCATTTTTGGGATAGTGATATATCAATTATGCAGACTTGACCCTTTTTCTTCTTTTTCTTTTAGCGAGGTACTGACCGATTCTAAGCTAATAAAAGAGATTAAAAAAGATTACAATGAGATAAACAGTGTTTGATATATCATCATTGGATGTGTAATCATTCATATCCAGCTCCCTTTTTGAAAATACTCATGTTTTATCTGTGTTGAAAATCATTCTATATATCAAATTTCGTTATATTGAGTAATATTTAACATAGATATGATCATTTTGTCTAACATAACATGATGTAAATTATGGTAATATGTCAGAAATATGCTAATATCATGAAATATGATATACTGTAATAGTATTAACATTAGCGGGTACTTTTATGAAGGCGAATGAGTTTATAACCAAGCTGCGCAGCCAGGGTCGTTATTCGTTTTCTATTCAGGAAATAAACGATGCGTTAGGGCTAAACATGGCGGCAACATTGAACGCGTTACGACGCCTTAGAATGCATAAGCTGATTGTTAGTCCGGCAAAGGGATTTTATTTGATATTGCCGCCAGAATATCAAGCTTATGGTTGCTTGCCTGCAGATATGTTTATTCCAGACTTGATGAAACATCTTAGACTGCCATATTACGTTGGTTTTTTAAGTGCCGCCCAATTTTATGGAGCAGCTCATCAGAAGCCGCAACGATTTCAAGTTGTTACGTTGAAAAATAAAACTCCTATACAATGCGGTCGCATTTACGTGGAGTTCATAGCTAATAAAAATGTGGCAGTCATGCCTGTAAGAAAATTTAATACTTTTGCGGGCAGTCTTGCTGTTGCTTCCCCAGAAGTTCTTGCCGCGGATTTGGTAACGTCGCCAAGTCGCGCAGCAGGTATTAATAACGTTGCAACTATATTGATGGAGCTTGTGGAAAATATAAATGCGAAGCGGTTAATCGAGTTAATGAAACTTAACCCAGAATTATTTTGGGTGCAGCGCTTAGGTTATTTTTTTGAATCACTAGGGTTTAATGACTTAGCAAATGTACTTGCGAAGGCTCTCAATGATAAACAGCTTCACTGGGCGCGTCTGGTATCCAGCGCACCATATAACCCATTAAGAAGAGATAACAAGTGGAAAATAATTGTAAATACAAAAGTGCATTGAAGTAAGAATCTAACTCTAAAGTTATCTATTGATAAGTTTGGGTAAGTTTAGAGAAACGGTAATTAATATGAGTATCATTAAACATCGAGTTGTAAAAGTAGGTATTATGCCTCTTGATCAATTTAAGAAAAGGACAATTGCTATTGCTAAAGGTCTATATAAACCAAAAAAAGATGAACCAAAAATCTGGTTTCGTTCTATCAGATCACTAGCAAATGTTTTGTCAGAAGAAAATCAACATTTGCTTAAATTAATTGTTGAAACACAACCAAAATCAATTAAAGAATTAGAAGATGTTACTGGTAGAACAGCTAATAATTTACTTCGAACGCTTCGAATGATGGAAAATTATGGTTTTGTAAAATTAAAAGAAGGTAAAGGTGCTCGTGGACGTGCGCCACTTATTCCTGAGGTGATTTATAGTTCTGCTGAAATTGAGTTGGATTTTGCTAGTTAAATTAGAAGTGTCACCTATTGTACATCGTAATTTCGGATGAAATTTTTCAAACTCTTATTTTATGTAAAGTTAAATTTTCGGCTTATTTAGAATTAAACTGCTAAAAAAAATGTACTTTACAACTATTGTTGCTTTATTTATCGCTTGAATCTAGGATGATGTTTATCGGCCTCTTTTTCTTGTTCATTTAGGATACTTTCAAAATGTTCTATATGTCTATGATCCATGGTTGGATCTTTCATGAGATAATCTAACTTATTTTTTCCTATGATATTCATAAATAATGAATGATTACTTGGATGAAGTGCTTTTAATGTGGATGTTATATCAAATAAATAAGTATATTTTAATTCGAAATAACTGGGCTCTAAATAATTAAGTAATTCTTCCTGCTTTTTTATGGAAACTTCTTTCAGAATATTATTTAAACTATACTCATGTGTACTAATATATTTATTTAAAGCTTCTTTTCCTAAATAATCAAAAAAAGAATCAATTTCTTCTGTATGAAATGACATACGAATTGATGAGAGTAGGAATTTGATGCTTTTGAGGCACTTTAGAACAGTATCATGTCTTAATATTTTAAATAATTTTTCATACTCCTTCCATGGTAAAATATGTCGATTGAAAATAGTTTTAGAGTTTGTACGCAGGCTATTACAAGTAAAATCTCGCTCAAATAAATCATGTAAATTTAATACCTTTGCAATATGATCCCTACCGATTAAGTCAATCAAATTTTCTCTATCACTTTCAGCTACGTTAGTTATTAGTAAAGCTATATCACTACTTTCGTTAAGGATGCTGCATAACTTTTCTTGTTTTAACCCTAATTTTTTCAATTGTTTTAGATAATTGGTAGAAGATATATTAAATTCTTTTACTAATAATTTTTCTAAGTCATAAAAGGAATTTATGTTTGAAAAAGCAGAGTTATTATTATTTTTATCATAATAAGATTGCTTTTTTTCTTGGGATTGGCTGTCTTGCGATGATGAATGAGACACAGTTTCTTTTTTTTCAATCAATTCTCTATATGAATTCACTAATTGACAAAAATCTTTAGGGTTACCACCATGATCGGGATGGTATATTAAAGCCAGTTTACGATAGGCTTCTTTAATTTCCTTAAGCGTTGCAGTCTTTTTTACTCTTAGTACCTCATGATTGTTCGCTGCGGAAAATTGACGAAGAGGCGTCTTGACAAGTTGAGAGGCTATGTTCTGATTGACTAAACGATAAGATGGGCGAAAAAACTTACTGAACATATGAATGTAGCCTTCATTTAATTAAAAAAATGTATTTTATTCACTGTGAAGTTATTTTGCAATGTGTATGTTTCAACGGAACTATTATTTTCTATTTTTTTAGATGTAAAATCCTGTTTCTTAAATTTGGATATTCATTAGTTCGTTATGTATAAGTGAAGAAATTATAACTAACTGAATTAGATGTGATACAATATGCGCTTAAATAGATAATTGAAAAGGGGCGAAGATGAAAATTAAATTATGAGTAATCAAGTCATCTTTGATCCTGCTGAATTCTTTATTAATAATTCTACTTTCGATGATTTCTTTCAAAAATGAAAGGTCTATTGAACCTGTTAAACTAAATACGGCCTGTTGATAGGCCTTAAAAAAACCGGAGATTGTTATGTTTACTCTTTCTAAACCCGTGGTGGCTTCTACTAAGCCGACTGTCATCTTACCTCTTGGATTATTATTTGTGCCTAATGATCAATTAGCCATACAAAAATTAATGACATTTGTTGGTAAAGAAAATCAAGATAAAATATCTGCTTTTTTGAAAGTTGCAAGTCCTTTTATCGATCGATTAAAAAAAGGTGAAGATGAAGAAAAGTTTGATAATGAGATGGTAAGCTTAGTCGAGTCAGAATTAAACACTAAAATTACCAAAGAACAGTTTAATGAGTGTTGGAGAGCTCGTTATAATGATAAATCAATAAAAAAAGGGTTGAATTTAATTACTTCAGAATCAAAAGAATATGCATATGATTTTTATAGTGGGACTAATCGCAAAGATGCAGAAGAAATTATAAAATTATGTGAAAAAAATGGCATTAAGTTTAAAGTAGAAAATGGTCGTTTGACAGAAATACAAGGCGTTAAGATAAGAGATACTTTTACTGAAAAAGTATCTAAAGTTGAGTTATTTATAATAATAGCAAAAGAAAAATATAAGCGAGGTGAAAGAGAAATCAATTTGATTATTGCGTCTGAAGATGGTCAGGCTATTCCCGTCTTGAAAGAAGAATTAACAAAATCAAATAAATTATTGATGACCACGGCTGAATCTATGAATATTCATGCCATAAAAGCTGATCCTAAAAAGGAGGAATTGGATATCACGAGTGTGCTGCAGCAAGAAAAGCAAACTATCACATGTAAATTATAATTTAGTAGCGCAAGGGGCAGGTTATCCCCTGTGTCGGGATAGCCTGTACTCATAAAACCGGGGGATATATTTAATTTTGTTTGTATGTGATGCCTATTGTGCCCACGGTTTCTAAGACAACTATCCTGACACAGGGGGGGTAATAATTCGCGGCCCCCACCGCCTAGACTTTTTGGAGGCACCCTCACTAACTTTAACCGAACCAACTCCTCGGTTTTGGTTCTATCTTGGGTGAGTAGCCTTCTAAATTAGGAAGAGTGGGGTAAAGTTTTTTTAACTCTCTGAAAAGTTCTTGCACTTGATTTTTGTGAACATCACTAACTCCATCAGTAGTTTGTTTTTCTAGAATTAAATGGTTACAAATTTCATTTAACAAAAACCCACCATGGCTCGTCTCTTTGTTATCAGCTATAGAAGAACCCGAGGGATTGAATATTTTAATTTGATACTTGCTTTTAGAAGCACCCATATGAGTTATATTCGCTTTAATAAGAACATCATTAATTTCTTGTAAATGTTTAATAGTCGATTTGTCATTTATTAAATCAATAATTCTCGTAAAGAAAGCTACACGCTCCTCCTTTCCAGTTCTCTTCGCCAAAAATTTTAAGGAATCTTGCCAAGTAGGTTGTAACTTATCAATTCTTTTTTGTATCAATTCGATCACAGAGTCGTACACTTGCATTTCTTTATATAGCTTTAACTGAGAATCCTGCACTAAACTTATAAATTTAGACATTTCTTTTAAAGAGTTAACATGAGGTACTAAAGTTGTTAAAACTGCTAAGACACAAGCTTTTTTAAAAGATTTTGTAAAAAGTTCACTTGAATGACCATGAATATTATCTAATATTTGTAATATCAAATCTACCGAAACAGGATCCTTTCCTAAATAAGTAAACTTATCGCTTAACCCACAATAATGCATCCAATTGATGCTACGCCCCCACATTGCTTGTCTAGATCCCAAACCAGAATAATATCTATCCGCATAATAACTATCGAAGTATCCATTTCCTTCCTCACTATTCCACCGCGATTCCCAGCTCATTCTTTCTAAATATTTTTTAAAATCGCGCTCTTTAACTAATGCTCTACCAAATGCTGCACTCTGCCCAGACTGATCTGCTGCATATTTTGCATAAGATTTTTGTGCAACTGATAGAGGTAAATAGAATTCAGGCTTTTTATCACCTTCTTCCATCTCTGCTATAGCTTCTTTCGTATAATCTCTTATTTTTTCTAAGCTTGATATTTCATGATCAAAAATAGAATTTGATGTAGTTTCATCGTTTTGATGCTTAAACTTTTTATACTCATCAATTAATGTTTTATTATCAATTAAAAATTGTACCCATTGTTGTTTTCTTTGTTCAATCGGTTGAAAAATATTTTCTTCAATATGTTTTATTTTACCGAGTAAAATTTGCTTATCGGTATCTAACCAATCCTTATCGTCATGAAGATTAGTTTTTAATTTTGAAACAAATTGTATGCTAGCGTCAAATTTCGCAAAAATAATGTTATTTTGTTCAATAAAGTATGGGTTATGTTTACCATATAATAATACTAATCCATCATAGGGTGGTTGAGCCTGTAATTGTTGCAATGCTTTGACTGCTCGAGATCTTAATGTATTGAGTTGTTGCGTTATTACTGATTTATTTTCTTCAGTCTGCTTTTTATCTTTTGGTTCCACGCTAGGAATTAATACATCAGTTTCATCAGCGATATTTTTATTGATTAATCCTTTTTCTTTTATTTTTCTGTAAATTTGCACCATTTCTTCATAAGAAGAAGGCATTGTTTCTATTTCAGGTAACAAATACCGTATTGATTGTTGGGTTTGAGATGAAGTTATTTTTTCCAAAATGCTAAGTTGGGCATTATTAAAGTCATCAGTTAATGAAATGTCTACTGATGTATTCTCAGTTATTTTTTTATTTATATCTTCTATTTTTTCATTGAAATCTTGAATTTCCCCACCGCTAATTTGCGAGGTACCAATAGCTTTAAAATCTTTCTGGCTTTTCAATTTTATTTGTTCTTTTGTTAAATTTGTTAATTCTTTTTCCAGGCTGCCTTTTTTTAACCGACACTTGTCTAATTGTTTCTTATATTCTTTTTGTTCTTGCGTTATTTCTGTTATTTCATTTAAGATGATTGAAAATTTTTCAGTATAATCATACTCTTCAATTTTAACTGGTTGACCCGTTTGCATATTTAATTTCCCTCATTTTATAAAAATTAAATAAATTTTAAAGAAATAAAGGAGGAGTGTCAATTTTATTGGCAAAAAAATTAATT
>JABDDD010000009.1 GCA_013287765.1 Gammaproteobacteria bacterium
AATAATGCCAAAGCAAATCCAGCCTCATCATTGGTCATATCTAAAAGCGTATTTATTTCATGAGAAGAAATAAAACCACGCGGAATAATGAGTCTAAAATAAATATCAAAAACATCCGAGCTGCAAATGCGTTTATTTTTCCGCGCAAGCGATTCAGAATGATAAAAAATATCTATTTTATAAATAGTCTGTAATCGAGGAAATAAGCGAATCAATAAAAATTTCAACATCTCAACCGGTATTTTTTGGCAGTTATTTAAAATTTCATCAACACGTGCTTTATCTTCACCTAATTCTTGATTATTTAATTTTCCAATAGGATTAATTAAATCAGTGAATAAATCTTTATTATCACGTATTTCTAAAAAAACTTGTGGTTCAAATATTTCAATTGCGGTAATAGCAAAAAAATCGACTGGATTAACTAATGCTTTTACGTGTTCATAGCCAAAACTGAGTGTATTAATATAATGGGTAATATCCCGACAGCTATGAAAGAAATATTTAAGTGAAGAATAATAAATATCAGCCCAATAATCAGCATTCCAAGTATCAGGCGGGGTGTTTTTGATTACTTTATTTAATCGATCTAACAAAATAACTTCAAGATCTTGATCAGAGATATCAGGAATATCAAATGGTAATTGCACAATTTTTTCAAGTAGTTCATTGCCGCTTTCTGGGTGGATGTTATTAATAGCTTGAATCGTTTGTTTTTTATCAAGACTTAAAATATAAATAGTATTAGCAAAATCACCAATTGATTTGACGATTTGAAAAATTTGATCTATTTCTTTGTCTGGCAGGCGTGAAATATTATCGATAAAAATAATTAATTTATGTTTTTCGGTATTTAATAATTGATTAAGCTCTGCTTTGACCGAAGTCAGATCACGTCCTGATTCCCAGCCATAGGTATCAGCGAATGCTTTTTTTGTTTTAAAAAGACGTGAAATCCAAGAATGATAAGGTTGTAAAGATTTAGGAACGGGTTTATGAGTAAAAAAAGATATGTATAATTCGATTAAATGAATAATTTGAGCTGAATTTTCAAAATAATCTGCTTGCCGCATTTCTGAGGTTAAACGTCTAAAAAAGCTATAAATTAATTGTTGTTGTCCGGCGTAACTCCAGACGCTAAAATTTAAAATAATAGGTTTTTCATTATCAAACATATTATTTGAAGCATACTGTAATTCTTCTAGGGAGAGATTAATAATAGACGTTTTGCCCGTGCCAAAGCCGCCATATAGACCGATCACTAAGCTTTCTTTATTAGTATGATCTAAAATACAGCGCGCAAGATACTTTGCGAAAGTCGCTCTACCTAAACGATCCTGATCGCTTTTTTGAATAGGACGATCCGCATCGAACATAAGATCCCTCTCCTTTGGTATGCAGTCAATGTCTAAATCTTAGGTTGTTCTTTAGGTGCAACCCTATACTGTCTATTTTACCTTATAAACAGCTATAAATTATCCAAATGCAGTATTTATTTAGCGTAAGTGTTATCTAAAGTTTTCACAGTACATTGAAAAAATTTTATTATATTTCAATGAATTAAAATTTTTTTGCGTAATATTGATATTATTTTATTCACTATAGAGAGAGGCGTATTGGTCAATTAAAGACCTTATCATTTTTTGATACGCAATATGTTGTTTCCCAGCTTCTTTTTTAAAAAAATCAACGCTATCTTTGCTTAATAATAAGGTAACTTTAACAGTTTCTTCCTTTAGGACCAGATTTTCTGGGCTTGGAAGAAAATCGTGTACAATCTTAATTTTTCCAATAGGCTCATTGCTATATTTTTTCTTTCTGCTTTTTTTCATAAATTTTTTTTCCTTTTCTCCAGTAGCCAGCACCAATAATTCGTATGATTTTTTCTCTATAGGTAAATCGTACGGTCATAATGTATTCATTAACCTTCCCAAAGCAAAAATAACGACTTTCTTTTTGGCTATGCTCTAAATCTTCAGCAATCACACGGTTAGGATCTAAAAATGCCTGCTGTGCTTCATAAAAACTAATGTGATGTTTTTCAATATTCTGTTCATTTTTCTTATTATCCCAATCAAACAAAATTTTCATTAATAAATAACCATACTTACTGCCATATAGTAATATGTATCATTATACATATTATTTATTGTTTTGTTATACAATAAATATCTAAATTTTAGGTCGTTCTTTAGGTGTATTTTCTGACTCTAGTTTTTTAAATGCATAACTCAAAATAGAAATAACTAATCTTTGACTACGCACTCTCTCATCCAAAAATTCTTTAGAACCTGTTCTAAGCATTTTGTTGTTTAGTAAAAAATTTTTTTATACCTTCTTTCCAGGGATAAACGGTGATATCTCCATATTTTTTAGTATAAATATCCTGTGAAAAACAAATCGCTTCACAATTTTTGAAATCTTTAGCAAGCTGCCCAAGCGATTTTAATGATTGAGATGCCATTTCTCTGCTGCTCTTAATTTCTATAAATAAGTATGGCTGCCCAGGGCGATCAACGATTAAATCAATTTCTGCATCATCTTTGGTGCATAAATAAGAAAATCGATAATCTAAAAAATAATAGCTTGCAAGCTTCATGCATTCTAAAATAATAAAATGCTCAAATGCTTCACCATATGCGCTTGTGCTTTCTCGCAGTGGGACACGCAACAGACGAGCAAGTGTACGTGTAACGCCAGTATCAAAAAAATAAAATTTTGGCGCTGTGCGTAAGCGCTTGCGAAATGAATGATGAAAAGGCTCTAAGAAAAAACCAATGAGCGTGTCTTCTAAAAGAGAAAAATATTCTTTTACGGTATTTTCTGATACGCCTACATCTCTTGCAATACTAGCATAATTTAGAATTTTTCCATTCATTTGTGCTGCAACTTCAAGAAAACGGCGAAATGGATCAAGATTTTTTATAAACTGCTCGCTCCAAATTTCTTCTTTTAAATAGGTGTTTGCATAAGCTTGTAAATAGAGATTACGTTCGTCTTCATTAGTATAAAGTGTAGTTGTAGGGAGTGATCCCCATTCTAGAGCTTGTGGTAAATGAAATGCATCACCTATTTCTAAATATGAAAATGGAAAAAGATGATAAACAAATGCACGTCCAGCTAATAAGTTAGCACCGCCTCGTTTTAGTTTTCTTGCACTTGAACCTGTCATGATAAAATGAACAGGTAGTTTTTCCTCGATTAAAATATGTATGATATCTAGCAATTTAGGAATTTTTTGAATT
Organism: Gammaproteobacteria bacterium; assembly: GCA_013287765.1. Lineage (GTDB taxonomy): Bacteria > Pseudomonadota > Gammaproteobacteria > DSM-16500 > DSM-16500 > JABDDD01. Next base: position 3,246 of record JABDDD010000009.1, read on the forward strand.
TCATCGATAATAATATATTTTTTCTGAGAAGGTAGAGAGCGAGCGATAACCGCTAATTCATCCGGATGACGAGAAAAACGATTTTCTTCTTCGTCCCCAAGCAGATTAATCCACAGCGTGTCATGTTCAGAAAAAATGTATCGTAATAAAGTGCTTTTCCCAACGCCTCTAGCGCCAAATAAAAAAAAGCTCCTATTTTTTGGCAATGTAATTAGTCGGCTTAGCACGTCAAATCCCCTTATCAATCTCGTAATTGTACGCCTAATCCGTAGATCATGTCTAGGTTTTGCCGTTATCTCGTTTGTTAATTGTAAATCTTATTATATTTTAAGTAGTTAAATTTTATTCATTGTTATTTATGTTATAAATGTTATAATCAATATAAATATATAAGAATCAAGAGATGGATTTGCATGGAAATAATTATCACAGAGTGGGCATTAAATTCATATTTGGAATTAAAGCAAGAAAAGGTTGATCGACGACGATTAGCAAAATTTAAGGGTTACTTAGATTTAATTCGAATGAATTGTTACATAGAAAGAGGAAAATTAACATGAAAGCACAAACACAAACTAAGCATAGTGGACGTGATTCTTCGTGTACAGAAATTCCCGTTGGAAATATATACTCTCTTTCTTCTGATCATGTAGAATTATTTGAAATCGCTGTTCGTATGAAAAAATCTGATTTATCGGATGTATTTATTGATTATGCTGTTCAAACGGCATTAAAATTTGAAGGTGTCTCAGATCTGATGCATCTTTGGAATGAAGAAAAAGATAACAAAGAAAAAGAACAAATTATTGCTGATATTCAAGATATGATTGATGCTTGTTCCCAAAAAGAAAAATCAGAAGAAATCTATATTAAGTTTAATGATCTTGATGCAATTGCTAAAAATGTCAGAGGATTTAAAGATAGTCTTTATCAAAAAGTCATACAATTGGGTGGTATCTCTAAATTAGCCGCATTAACAGGTATTCCGCAACCTTCCTTGTCACGATTTTTTAATTCAAATTCTATCCCAAGAAGGGCAACACTTTTAAAAATTGCTAAAGTATTAGGCTCAGCTAATGTAAAAATAGATATTTTATGGAGTAAATAATTGCCAAAGGGCACCCTACTCTTTAATCGTTTTTTTTACTATTAATTGCACCCCAAATAAACCAATCGCCACAATCAATGCAATCAATGCGTAAATGAAAAAAGCATATCGATAAATAGACAACTGCGCCAATGCATTCGTCATATTTTCTGGGATACTGGATAATTTAGCCAAAGCCCCCGCAAATTCTCCGCCAAATCCCAGTGCGACAAACCAAATGCCCATCATCATTCCTGTTAAATGAGCTGGAGAAAGTAAGGTGACGGCAGATAGTCCAATGGGCGATAATAACATCTCACCTACTGTTAAAAAAAAGTAAGAAAGTACTATCCATAATGGAGAAATTAATTGTGCGCTATCTATAAAATAAGTGCTTAAACCTAATGTCGCAAAAGCAAGAGCCACGAAAAAAATTGCGAGCACAAATTTAAATAATGCCGAAGGATTTTGATTGTTCGCATTTAATGTTTGCCAGGTTGATGCAAAAAATGGACCTAATATAATCACAAAAATAGATTCAAAAGTATAAAATACCGTGGTCGGAATAGTCATGCCAAATATATTTTTATTAATTAAACGATCAATAAATAAATTAGTGGAAAAAAACATCTGCAAAAACATCATCCAAAAAACAATAGCCGATACAATTAAAATAATTAAAGTGATTAAACGATTGCGATCTTTTTGATTGGGTTGACTCATGCTTAAATAAAAAAGATAAATCAGTAAAAAAATACCAACAGCAGGTAATAACCACTTTCCAGCAAAAGCACTTCGCAAAAATAAACTTAATACAGGAATTGCGGCTATACAATATAAAATTAACGCGAATGGTTTTAAAAATATATTTTTATGATTAATCAAATCATCTTTATAATGAATAGCCCCTTTTAAAATACCTAATATAAAAATACTTAACCCAATTAAAAGCCCAACGCTTGATAAAGCAAATCCAGCATGCCAGCCAAAATGATTTTTAATAAAACCAGAACTTAATCCAGCTAATAAAACGCCGATATTAATTCCCATATAAAATATCGTAAATCCTGCATCACGTCCCATATCAGCAGGAGGGTAAAGTAAACCTAATAAACTTGAAATATTTGGCTTAAATAAGCCATTTCCTACGATAATAATAGCTAATGCATAATAAAATTGATTTGTATTTGATAAAGCAAGATAAGCATAACCAATACTTAAAAATAATCCTCCCCAAATAATAGATTTTTTAAAGCCTAATAACCTATCAGCCAGCAAGCCGCCAATCATTGGCGCAATATAGGCAAGCGCACTAAATACACCTAAAATAGTATAGCTTTGATCATCTGAAAAATGAAAATCTTGGGTCATGTATAAAACTAACAGCCCCTGAACAACATAAAAACCAAAACGTTCCCACATTTCTGTTAAAAATAAAAAGGGCAATGCTCTGGGATGTCTTCGAAAAATGGCTCGCATGTTTTCTCCTAATTTATGATATTTATAATAAACCACATTCGCTTAATAAAGCATCTATTTTGGGTTCGCGTCCACGAAAAGAAATAAATAGTTTCATCGGATCATAGACTCCGCCTTGTTCTAAAATAGCAGTTAAAAAACGGCGTCCTGTGGTTTCATTAAAAATACCTTTTTCTTTAAATAATGAAAAAGCATCACTGGATAACACTTCTGCCCATTTATAACTATAATACCCGGATGCATACCCTCCTGCAAAAATATGCGAAAAACTATGTTGAAAACGATTAAAAGAAGGTATTTTAATCACAGCAACTTGCGAACGTACCGCATCTAAAGTACTTTGAACTTGTGTTGTTTTGTTAGGATTATATTCATAATGTAATTTAAAATCAAAAAGAGCAAACTCTAATTGCCGCATCATTTGTAAACCTGAGTGAAAATTCTTAGCAAGTATTAATTTTTGATAAAGTGAATCAGGTAATTGTGCACCTGTTTTTTCTTCAGAAGAAATAAGATCAAGCGCTTTTTTCTCAAAACACCAATGCTCCATAAATTGGCTCGGGAATTCAACCGCATCCCAAGGCACGCCATTTATGCCAGACACAGGACTGTAATCTACTTTAGTTAATAAATGTTGTAGACAATGGCCAAATTCATGGAAAAGCGTTTGAACATCTTCGTGGGTTAAAAGCGCCGGTTTATCTGATAAAGGCCGGGTAAAATTACAAGTGAGAAATGCAATGGGTTTTTGTAGTTGATTATTTAATAAAATTCTGCGAACGCGGCATTCATCCATCCAAGCGCCTTCTCTTTTATGCGCTCTTGCATAAAGGTCAGTATAAAAAGCACCGCGAAATTGACGATCTTGATCGTAGATTTCAAAAAATTGTACATGCGGATGCCAGATATCAACGCCTGTTTTTTCAATAATAGTTAACCCAAATAATTTATGCATGACAGTAAACATGCCATTTAACACATGATTAATTGGAAAATAAGCCCGCAACTCTTCTGCTGAAAAATCAAAACGTGCTTTGCGTAGTTTTTCTGAATAATAAGCAAGATCCCAAGCTTCAAGCGATGCAACCCCATCATTTTTTGCGAATTGATTAAGTTCATCTATTTCTTTTTGAGCAGTTTTTTTAGTTTTATCGACTAGATCTTGTAAAAAATTTAAAACTTGTTCAGGTTTATTTGCCATTTTGGTGGCAAGAGAATATTCAGAAAAATTATGGAAGCCCGCTAATTCAGCAACCTGATGTCTTATTTTTAAAATATCTTCCATAATAACTGAATTATCAAAACGTCCTGCATGAGGCCCTTGATCAGATGCGCGCGTGACATATGCTGCATACATTTGCTGTCTTAAATCACGATTTTCTAAATATTTCATGACAGTAGAATAAGAAGAATGATCTAACGTAAAAACCCAGCCTGGCAATTCAGCGCTTTTGGCATTTTGAGCCGCGATTTCCAGGGCTGAATCAGGTAATCCTTTTAGATCAGCAGCATCAGTAAGATGCAAAGTAAAAGCTTGCGTTGCATCCATTAGGTTTTCAGCAAATTGGGTATAAAGTTTTGACAGCGCTTTTTGTAATTCTCCAAAACGTTCTTTTTTGTCAGGAGATAAATGTACGCCTGCTAATCTAAAATCGCGTAATAAATTATCAATCACTTTGCGTTGCGCATCATTTAATTGCGCATAGTCTGGACTTTCTGCGATTGTGCAAATCATCTGGTAAAATTCAGTATTTTGCATAAAATTGGTGTGATATTCGGTTAAAATCGGCAAACATGCATTATAAGCAGCGCGTAATTCATCTGATTCTACGACAGCATGTAAATGCGCAATAGGAGCCCACATTTTGCTTAATTTATCTTCTTGCTCTTCTAGTGGTGCAATAAAACTATCCCAAGTAACGTGAGATTGTTTATTTAATAGATTATTCAAGTAATCACGATTTTCAGCCACTAAGGCTTTAAGAGTGGGTTCAATCTCTTCAGGGATTATATTCGTAAAAGTAGGTAGCGCGCCTTGATTAAGTAATGGATTTTGCATTACAGTGCCTTCTTAATGGTAAAAAGATATTTTAGTTGAGTTTTAGAGAATCCTAAAGTAACTCTTAAATTTATAGTACTAAAAAATGATTAAATAAATGTATTTCGTGCCAGCGACTATTTAGGCTCTTAAAGATTAAAGAATACTTTTTGAAATTTTTTCAAAAGTGAATTATGATAGATAGCATAATTTGCTATCATAATGAAGTTTAAGAATAATGAAGAAAGCACATAAAAAAACATTTGAAGCTATTTTTTCTTTGCCAGTTCCATCATCTATGGCCTGACGAAGAATAGAGTCACTTTTTAAAGCATTAGGTGCAAAAATAATTGAAGGAGCAGGCTCTAGGGTTCGATTTGAACTTCATGGAGTCATTGGTACTTTTCACAGACTTCATCCTCAAAAAGAAGCAAAACCTTATCAGATTCGCGATGCAAAACATTTTCTTGAAAAAGCAGGAGTACAATTATGAATACAATGAGTTATAAACGGTATGCTGCCCAAATCGAGTATAGCAACGAAGATGATTGCTTTGTTGGCCATATTGCAGGTATTAATGATGTCATTGGGTTTCATGGTGATTCAGTTCATAGGTTGCATAAAGCTTTCGAAGAAGCAGTGGATGACTATCTTGAAACTTGCAAAAAAATAGGTAAGTTGCCACAAAAGCCCTATTCAGGTCATATTATGCTGCGTGTTCCACCTGAAATACATGCTCGAGTGGCTATGAGAGCTAAAGCAAATGGAAAGAGTTTAAATTCTTGGATGATGGAATTGCTTTCTAGAGAAGCATGATTCAGTATTCAGGTATTTTAATTATCTTAAAATGCTATAATTGCTCCCATTAAAATGATGAGCTATCGATGAAAAAATTCACTTTTGATGTTAAAACCTTACAGGGTATGATTGGCGCATTACAAGCTTTCTGGGTAGAGCATGGGTGTGTGATTATGCAACCTTATGATATGGAAGTAGGGGCTGGTACTTTTCATCCTGCTTCTTTTTTGCGGTCGATTGGACCTGAGCCTTGGTCTGCTGCGTATGTCCAACCTTGCAGACGGCCAACCGATGGGCGATATGGAGAGAATCCGAATCGATTACAGCAGTATTATCAATTTCAAGTTATTTTGAAGCCCGCTCCTTTAGAAATTCAAGCGCTTTATCTACAATCGCTGCAAGTATTGGGTGTGGCGCCTTTAGTCGATGATATTCGTTTTGTCGAAGATAATTGGGAATCTCCTACTTTAGGCGCTTGGGGGCTTGGTTGGGAAGTCTGGCTAAATGGTATGGAGATTTCGCAATTTACTTATTTTCAGCAAATGGGTGGCTTGCCTTGCTTGCCTGTGACAGGTGAAATTACTTATGGTTTAGAGCGATTAGCGATGCCTTTGCAGGGGGTTGATAATATTTACGATTTAATCTGGAGTAAAACAGCAAAAGGCTCGGTGACCTATGGCGATATTTTTCATCAAAATGAAATAGAAATGTCAAAATATAATTTTGAACAAGCAGATATTTTAGTGCTCTTTCAGCAATTTGATATTTATGAAAAAGAAAGCTTACGTTTAATTGAATTGGGTTTGCCGTTGCCTGCTTATGAAAAAGCAATGGCTGCTTCTCATACGTTTAATTTATTAGATGCAAGACGAGCACTTTCTGTGACAGAACGACAAAAAACAATTTTAAAAATACGCCGATTATCCAAAGCCATTGCAGAAAGTTATTTCAAAGCACGTGAGGCTTTAGGATTTCCATTATTACAAGGTAAACAGCATGCGTGATTTGCTCATTGAAATTCATACAGAAGAAATGCCAGCAAAAGAATTAATGCGTTTAACTAACGCTTTAGCAGAGGAAGTGGCAAAACGCTTGCAAGAAACAAATTTTTCATTTGATAAAGTTAAACAGTTTGCAACGCCCAGAAGATTAGCCATTATTATGACTGAGCTTACGAGTCAACAACCTGATTCTGTCATTGAGCGTAAAGGTCCTGCTTTAAAAGCCGCTTTCACTAGTGAGGGCGTGCCAACCAAAGCCTGTGAAGGATTTGCGCGTTCCATAGGCGTGCAACCGACTGAATTAATCACTATTCAAAATGATCAAGGTGAGTGGGTTGGTATCCAGCAAAAAGTTTCTGGTAAAACTCTGCAAACTATTTTGCCGATGATTATCTCAGATGCAATTGCTGCATTGCCTATTAAAAAACCGATGCGTTGGGGTGATAACACTATTGAATTTATTCGTCCGGTGCATTCAGTGATTTTATTATATGGACCACAAATTATCCCAGCAATTATTTTAGGATTAACAACGGGCAATAAAACGCGCGGCCATCGTTTTTATACAAAAAATTGGTTAACTATTTCTTTACCTAGTCGTTATGTGGCTTTACTTAAAAAAAATTACGTTATTGTTGATTTTAATGAGCGAAAAAAAATAATTCGCGAACAATTAGTTAACTTGACACAAAAAGAATTAGGCAATGAATATGCAGTGCAAATGGATGAAGATTTATTAAATGAAGTCACAGGCTTGATAGAATGGCCAGTGAGTTTAATGGGTCGTTTTGATAAAGTATTTTTAGACGTGCCGCAAGAAGCATTAATTTCAGCAATGAAAAATCATCAACGCTATTTTCCGATTGTGAATACCCGCGGGGTATTGCAACCTTATTTTATTATAGTCAGTAATATTGACAGCCAAGATAATAAACAAATTATTCAGGGAAATGAACGCGTATTGCGCGCCCGTTTGTCCGATGCGCAATTCTTTTTTAATAAAGATCGTACGACAATACAAAAAGAAGGAATTGATCAGTATCTACAGCATTTAAAAAAAGTTACTTTTCAGCAGCAATTAGGGTCATTATTTGATAAAGCCAAACGTCTACAACAATTAACGGGTGAAATAGCAGCTATTTTGCAGCAAGATGACAAGTTAGCAAGTGAGGCAGGATTATTTGCTAAAATGGATTTGATCACTGAATTAGTTGGCGAATTTCCTGAATTACAAGGTATTGCCGGTTTTTATTATTTGCAAATGTTAGGTATTTCCTCGCACATTGGGCAAGCCGTTCGTGATCAATACCGCCCTGCTTTTGCTAAAGATGAATTACCACAAACTGAATTAGGTTGTCTGTTAAGTGTTGCTGATCGATTAGATACTTTGGTCGGTGCTTTTGGTATGGGGCAGTTGCCAACGGGTGATAAAGATCCATTAGGGCTTCGTCGACAAGCAATGGGAATTTTACGTATTTTAATAGAAAAAAAAATTGATATAGATTTAAAAAATATATTAGAATTTGCTTCAAAAAATTATACTATTTCTTTTCCTAATCAAAATCTCATTGAAGATATTTTAAATTTTATGCTTGAGCGATTAAGACCATGGTATCAAGAGAGGGGTGTTACTGCCGATGTATTTGCAGCAGTTGCCGCATTAAAAATTTTTCGCCCATTTGATTTTCATCAACGCATTCAAGCAGTGCAAGCTTTTAAACAGTTTCCAGAAGCAAGTGCTTTAAGTATTGCCAATAAACGTGTTAGCAATATTTTAGATAAATATTCTGAAAAAATTACAGCTAAGGATCTCAATCACAATTTATTTGAAGAAGAAGTTGAAAGAGAACTGGCAGAGAAAGCTGAAGAAAAATATGTTAAAATAAAGCAATTATTAATTTTACAACACTATACAGAGATGTTGGCGGAGCTTGCCACTTTAAGAGAGCCGTTAGATCGATTTTTTGATAAAGTCATGGTGATGACAGAAGATAAAGCCAAACGTGAAAATCGTTTGTTATTACTAAAAAAATTACGTGAACTTTTTTTACAGGTTGCAGATATTGCATTACTTCAATGAATAATAAATTTATTATATTAGATCGCGATGGCGTGATTAATCATGCGACGGGTCTTTATGTTAAAACGCCTGAAGAATTAGTATTAATTCCAGGAAGTTTGGCAGCTATTGTTAAACTAAATCAAGCGGGATTTAAAGTGCTGGTAGCCACTAATCAATCAGGTATTGGCCGTGGTTTGTATAATTTAACAATGTTAGGGCGTATTCATGCACGTTTATCGCATGAGCTATCAAAATTGGGTGGTTATATTCATGACTTTTTTTGTTGTCCGCATCATCCTGATGAGGATTGTATTTGTCGAAAGCCAAAACCAGGCATGCTATCGCAAATTAAAGAAAAATATGCAGTTGATTTAGCAAATACTTTTTTTGTTGGAGACTCTGATGTGGATATGCAAGTAGCAGCGAGTGCTGGTTGCAAACCCGTATTAGTACTAACAGGAAGAGGGCTTGCGACACAAATTTTATATCCAACTGTGCCGGCTTTTGTTAATTTAGCGGCTGCTGTTGATAATATTTTGGAGCAATATGTTGCATAAAATAAATTTATTTTTACGTTCTTTATTGTTTTCTATTTTGATGATGATTGCGACGATTTTTTATAGTTTATTTTGTTTAAGTGTTTATTGTTTTATTTCTCGCGCGAGCAGTCATTATTTAATTATGCGATGGACCCGTGGGATTATTTGGTTATTAAAAGTGACTTGCAATGTGAATTATCATGTTGAAGGATTTGAAAATATACCAAAAGATCGTAATACCATTATTTTCAGTAAGCATCAATCGACCTGGGAAACTTTTTTCTTACCGAGTCTTTTTCATGAAACAGCGATTATTTTAAAACGCGAATTATTATGGGTGCCTTTTTTTGGGTGGGGATTAGCGACCACTGATCCTATTGCGATTAATCGTAATAAAGGCGATAGCGCAATGGAGCAGATTATTAAAAAAGGCGGCAAGTATTTAGAAGCAGGCCGTTCTATTTTAATTTTTCCTGAAGGCACGCGGATTACGCCTGGTAAAGTAGGGAAATATCGAGTCGGTGGTGCCCGCTTGGCGGTAGCAACAGGTTATCCGATTATTCCCATTGCGCATGATGCAGGACTCTATTGGCCAAAGCGAGGTTTTATTAAAAATCCCGGTACAGTTCAAGTCAGGATTGGTCCTTTGATTGAAACGCAAAACCGCACACCTGAAGAAGTGCTTCAGGCCGCTAAAGGTTGGATTGAAGACGCGGTTAAGAAAATTTCGTCTAAGAAAGGGAGTTAATTTTTTTGATAAGGGACAAGAATATTTTTTAGCATCGGAAAATGTTTTTTGTTTAATGTAATGAGTTTTGCATCAAGGTTATGAGCAGAGGCAGCAATGAGGGCATCTGCCAAGCCTACACCAAATTGCTTGCTGTCATCTCGTTTAAATAATCCGCCTATTTTAGCAATATTAAAATTAATATCTATCACTTGAAATGCCTGGAGTGTGTTCTTATCATGATAGTTCTCAAAAATGATGTATAAATAAAATGTCAATTTATCAATTTATCAATTTATCAATTTATCAATTTATTATTTAATTTGCTTATTTTCCAATACTTGAAACAAATTATCATACAAATTATGTGGGCTCCAAACATACCAGCCATCGGCATTGGCTTTTTCTGCAGCTTGAATTTGTGCGTAAATATAAGCCAATTTTTTCGAATGTGACAGCGGATAGCGATAATTTGACAGCTCAATATAAGGATATAGTTTAAAAGGTAAGGGTTTATTATTAAATTGTTTGTGGATCGCCATCAGTGAGCCATAAACCGTATCATAAGGCGTCACGGCATGTACTTTATAAGGCTCATAATGCGATGGATAAACCATTGGGCAAATAACATCCACAGCAGAAGAAAATAACTTAATATCTTGCCCAATGTATTTAGAAGGCCCAAAGCTTGAAATACCAAACACATCAATTTGTAAGGGTACATTCGTGCGCACTTTAAACCATTTAATAATTCTTAAAATATCTTCAGCATTTTTATTAGACGGTGGCTGTTTAGAACTATATCTAATATAGTCTAATTGTATTTGTTGTGCGCCATAGCCTTCTGCTGTTTTAATGAGATGTAGTTTCTTTTCCAAATAAGCTTGAGAATTAATTTGCTGAGGCGTTCCGCCGCCTGGAAAGATGGTAATTCTGGCTACATAGTGAATATTATTTGCAGCTAATAAGCCAATATTTTTCTGATACAGTTTAGAAGGTTTATCTAAATCGACCACAAAAGTATGAATGCCAACTTTTTTTGCGCGACTAATGAGGTAATTCAGATAAGTCGCATTCTCAAGTGTTGGCTGGGTAATGTAGATTCCCTTGATCAAACCTGCATTTGCAATATTTGATAAAGAGAAAAACAAAATTAGCAAAGCAGAAACAAGGACCGCCAATCTAAACTGTAATTTGATCATAATTGGCCACCTCGATAGAAGTTGGGTATTTATAGTTTACCAAAAAAAGTGAGGTTTTAGTTGTGGTATAATGGCCGCTTAATTTCTTTTTCCAAAAAATTTGGTTCCTATTCGAACAATTGTAGCGCCCTCTGCGATGGCTGCTTGTAAATCTTCTGACATTCCCATTGATAAAGTATCTATTTCTGACCACTTTTTACGAAGAGTTTTATATAAAGTATACAATTTTTTAAATTCTGTTCTTTGTTCAGTAAAATCGGTTGTCTGGCTAAGAATTGTCATTAATCCGCGTAATTTTAATCTGGGGAGCAAAGCGCAATAATTAGCAAGATGAGCTATTTCTGTAATAGATAAGCCAGATTTAGCAGGATCGCAACTGACATTGACTTGTAGGCAAATATTAAGCGGCGGTAACTCTAATGGTCTTTGATCATTTAAGCGTTTTGCGATCAGCGGATCGGCAATGGTATGAACCCAGCTGAATAATTCCGCAATTTTTTTAGTTTTATTGCGTTGAATGGAGCCGATAAAATGCCATTCTAGATTTTGGTTTGAGAAATGACTGATTTTTGGAATGGCTTCTTGTAGGTAATTTTCTGCAAAAAGAAATTGGCCGGCATCGATCGCTTCTTGTATTTTTTCTATAGGTTGATGTTTGCTGACAGCTAATAGACAAACAGAATGAGCGGGGCGATGATAGATTTTTTCATAAGAGTGAATTTTTTTTTGGAGGATATCTAAATTTTTATGAATAGTGAAGATTGACACATTAGCTCCCTTTCTAATGCTGTATAATAATTATTGTAATCACTCACGGCCTTGTTATGCAGCATACTTTATAGTTTTAACGCTTTTATGCTTCTTCATCGCCTGCCAAAGATCCCAATCTCTTTGGAGGTTCAGCCAGAATTCAGGCTCCATTTTTAAGGCATCTGCTAATGTCAAGGCTGATTCTGCGCTGATACCACGATGTTGATTTATAATTTCATTCAAGCGCGCATAAGTCCACCCAAGGTGCTGAGCAAATTCTTTTTGTGTCATCTCTTTTGGCTCTAAAAATTCTTTTAACAGCATTTGGCCAGGATGAGTCGGCGGTCTTTTTTTGGGTAACATAATTATCTCCTAATGATAGTCTACAATATCAACGTCAAGTGCATCACCATTTTCCCATTTAAAAATAATCCGCCATTGCTTGTTGATTCGTATACTCCAATAGCCCTTTAATTTACCTTTTAATTTTTCTAAATGATTCCCCGGTGGCACTCGTAAGGTTTCAATTTTTGTTGATGCATTTATTTGGTCGAATAATCTTTGTGCCTTATCATGCAAGTTAATAGGCAGTAATTTTTTTGTGGCATGATTTTCAATGCCATCAAATATATTTTCTGCGTCTTTACTTTTAAATGTTTTAATCATGCTATATTATATATCGATATTTGATAATATTCTATAGTTAATTCTGAATATTTTTACCCTGTAAACTAGTCTCAGACAACATTAGTTCCCAAGTTCGTGCAGCAATTAAATTTAACCAAGTTTTCATGGGCAGGGAACTTTGTTCTGCAAGACTTGATAATTGCGCAATGGCATCATGGTTGGGATCTTGCATGCGTTTTAGAGTTGCATTTGTAATGGCATCTTTGGGGACGGGAGATGCTAATAATGTTTTTAAATAATTATCTAATTGCTTTAAGCCCATGAAAATTTGATATAAACCATTTACCTGACTATTGTTTGCGTTCATTAATAAGAAACTTAAGCTTTGTAAAGAAGGGCTGCTATTCATAATAGGCGTAAAAGCCGTATTTTGTTTAATAGTATCTAATACTTGAATGAGCGGCGAATGATTACTGGTTAACCGTGCAATCATCGCTTCAAGTGCCGTTAAATTTTGTGGGTCATTTAACTGAAGATTAGCTAATAAACTTTCCCAAATATCGACATATTTTGCAATATATTGGGCACGTAATTGTGCGGCCAATGCTTGCGTTGCGGTCGAGTTCAAAATAGTAGGTCTTTTTCCCAATACCCAATTACCATGAGTGACTTGAAGTGCCACGGTTTCTATTTCAGTCGTCGTGATGTCTTCAAATTTTTTGGCGGTATACATCGCAGGGATTCGTGTTGCAATAGCAACACTTTTAAAAATCAATGGATTATCAAAGTGTGTCCCTAAACTAATTTCGCTATCTATATTATTATTTTTGATATTTTTTAATAAAATAAACCCAAGTGTTGAATCGCTAAGACTGGTTAACTGCTTGCGAAGGGTGTCAATCAACGCTTGATTTAATGTAAAAGATAAATTAAAAAAACTAGCTGCTTGAATATGCGGTACTAATTCGGCTGTTTTAATAGTAGTATTTTTCAAAAATGATTGTAAAACATTTGCAATATAATCAGCATTAAAATGCGTTTTATCAGCCAACATTAGATAAGCCTTAAAAACAGCATAAACTTGTTCTGGATTTTTATTAGCAGCATTTTCTAAATAAGTCTCAAAAGTATTTTTTATCTCCGGCAGCACGATAGTTTGTAGCGCTTGTTGATAAGCCTGTTCTGCGGCGAGTGCAGATTTTTTTGAATAAAATGCTAATAAAAAGTTATTTTGTGTTTGCGTTGCACTTTCTGCTAATGCATTTAATAAAGGTAACACGTTTATCAAGCGCGCAACATGCCCTGATGTATGCTGCATACTTAATTGATATTGTAAAAGATTATATTGAATCAAATGCGTTTGCTTAATACTATGATTAAAATCACGTCCTAATAAAATAGAAATAATCACGACCAGGCTTAATGCAGAAGTATACACTAAACGATTTTGCCAAAGACGAGCCGTATTTTTTAATGAAAAAACAGGCATCGCTGGCAAATGATGTGATAACCATTGACGAATAAAATAAGCATGTGTTTGCGTAGGTATAGGCGAAGATAGCATGGTCAATGCAGTTGTTTCATAAGGTGTTAAATAATCTGCTTGATTATTGATGGGTAATTGCGTACCGCTGGTTAAATAAACACTTTGTAAACAAATTTGCGGTAATAACATTTTCATCAATTGCGATAGTGATTCTTTTAATCGTTCCACATGTAACGGAAAGTCTTTGATGAGAGGTCTTACCTCTTCGTTGCGTTCGTGATGCAATCGAGTAATTAATTGTTTATTTAATCGTTTAACCAAAGCATTAAAACGTAAATGAAATATATCAAGCGTTGTTTGATGAATACTTGGCGGCGGAATAGTAAATCCCCATGCTTGCGCCATCTCATCTATACTAGATTCACTAAAAAATTCAGTAAATCCTGGTAACAAATCACATTTAGTAATGATCAAATGAATATTTAAATTTTTCCCAAAATAATTAAAAAGTTCAGATGATCTTTTTTTTAAATCAGCAATCATTTTTTGTTTAACGTCAGAAGTGCTATTCATAACTTGCGGTAAATTAAACGCAATAACCACCCCTTTTAATTGGATGCGCGTACGAGAAGTTTTAATTAAGTTTAATAAAGTATCCCAAAGATGGGTGTTTATTTTTGCTTTATCTGACAGAGTAAAATAATGACCAGGCGTATCAACAAAAACGGCTTCTCGGGTTGCCCACCAATTACAATGATCAGAGGGCGGTATTTTGGCGGGTGTGTCTTTGAATTGTTTTTCTAAAATAAAATTAACGGTAGATTGTGCAAGTAAAGTCGTTTTACCTGCATTTTGTGGCCCTATTAATAAATACCAAGGTAATTTAGCTAAATGAATACGTTTGCCTTGATTAGTAATAGAAGTCTTTTTTAAAAAATCAATCGCTCCCTTGAATCGTCCGCGTAAACGCGTTATTTTCTTTACAATATCAGGATGAAGCGGCTGCGATTTTTTGTCAGTTGCAGGATTGCTTGATAATAAAAATTTCAAAACCCAAAATAAAAATAAAATCAAAATAACATATAAGCGCTTAACAGGGCTTGCTAAAATCATTTGGTTTGAAATTGCAATTAAAGGTCCAATATACCAAACTAAAATTGCTTGTGTAAAAAAAGAAATAAAGGGAACTGCGTATTTATTATAAAGATTAAGAGTTGTGAATTTCATAAGAGGTTCGGTTCCCAATATGCATTAATTCTTGATACGCATTATTTGAAATGGCATCGACCATGCAGCTTAATCCAATAAATAGTAGCATAATAAAACTAAAGGTGATTAAAAAAATTAATCCGTAAGAACTTAAACGAGAAGGAATAGGTTTAACAGCAGAGGGTTTAATTGGAAAAGGAGAAAGCACTTTACTAAAATCACCGTGATGCGCACGAATATGTTTATAAAGAATTTGTGTGACTTTTTCTAATTGAGTATGGTTAAACTCATTAGCACCACAATTTCCTTTATAGCCTAAACTTAAACAAATATACATTAATTCTAGTACATCAATATAAATCGCCGTGTCTTTGATAATGCGATCTAGAATTAAAAAAAAGCGCTCTTCATGGCCGGTATCTTGATTAAAAATAGTTAGCATGCTGTAGGGTTGCCATTGTCCTTCACGACCCCAAGGCGTGCTTGTAATAATATCATCAATGGTTGCACAAAGTGCATAACGGCTCACTAAAATATATTCTGCACTATAACCTTGTGATTTAACCGCTTCTTGAAAAATATTAATTTCAGTCACTAATTCTTTATGTAATTGATGAAGATGATGCTGAGTTTTTTGTTGTTTGAGTTGGCCAATAATAGAAAATAAATAAGCGGCCGCATCAACCAGTGGATTTAAGCCTGCTTTAGGGTTATGGGTAATAAATTGGCTGTGTAAGAGTTGTTGATTTTTGGTATTTTCAAGGGATTGGTTATTATTGAATAAAATTTCTTTTGGTTCAACCATTAACTCTGGCGATAATAAAGTACTATTTAATCGTTGTTCCTGTTGTATAGTTGGTTCATTATTCGTCGTGATCATGATGGTATCCCTAGTCACTCTTAGGGATTATACACAATCTTAAAAAAAAATCCTACCCGTCATGCCAGCAGCGAAGGCTGGCATTCAGGAAGGTATGACAGTGTTTACTATTCTAACATTCCATAAATTTTGAGTTTTTTACGCAAGGTGCCACGGCTGATGCCCAAAAGAATAGCAGCGCGTGATTGATTGCCTTTTGTATATTCCATAACAGCTTCTAATAAAGGAACTTCTACTTCAGCCAATACCATTTCATATAAATTGGTTGGCGGTTGTCCCTTCAGCTGTAAAAAGTAACTTTCTAATGCTTGACGAACACTGTCGTGCAATGGTTGATTTTTGTGTGCGACGAGAAAAGGCGATTGCGTTTTTTGCGCCGCAGAATCAGTTGTATCTATTACTGTATTACTGTTTGACATTGTTGATCTCTCAATAAAAGTAGTTCAAAAATAAATAAAAGGGTCTTTAATGCTCCAGAAGAGTATTATAACCTATTGTTCGTACTTCGATCAAATGTTGTTTACTTATTGTTTAAATCAAATTTTTTCTGCTCGATTAAGC
This sequence comes from Gammaproteobacteria bacterium, assembly GCA_013287765.1. Classification (GTDB taxonomy): domain Bacteria; phylum Pseudomonadota; class Gammaproteobacteria; order DSM-16500; family DSM-16500; genus JABDDD01. Next base: position 19,692 of record JABDDD010000009.1, read on the forward strand.
AGGTCCATTTATCTTTATAATCAAATACTTGCATACAAAACCAGGCGCTGTCACATTCGATCAAGTTTTGAGCTTGATCGGCTAATATACCAGATAAAACTAAATAAGCGCCAGCACTACTTAACTTAGCAAAAGCATTACAAATTCAACCATTGTTCAAGATAATGAATATTCACAATGCCTTTTTGAAAAGTATTGCCACGTAGAATATCTTGATGAAGGGGTAAATTGGTTTTAATGCCTTCAATAATCATTTCTTCTAAAGCATTACGCATACGTGCTAAAGCGATTTCGCGATTTTCCCCATAAGCAATGACTTTTGCGATTAACGAATCATAATAAGGCGGTACTTTATAACTAGAATAAATATGCGAATCCAGTCGAATACCCGGGCCGCCTGGTGCATGAAAATGGCTAATTGTCCCAGGACAAGGGACAAAAGAACGAGGATCTTCGGCATTGATTCGACATTCAATCGCATGTCCTTTAATTTTGACATCCGCTTGGGTGTAAGATAATTTTAAGCCTGCTGCAACCCGTAGTTGTTCTTTGACAATGTCAATGCCAGTAATCATTTCAGTGACAGGATGTTCTACTTGTACGCGCGTATTCATTTCGATGAAAAAGAATTCACCATTTTCATACAGAAACTCAAAAGTACCTGCACCACGATAATTCATATCGCGACAAGCTTTGGCGCAACGTTCGCCAATTTCTTCTCGTTGTTTAGGTGTTAGACCTGGCGCTGGCGCTTCTTCAATAATTTTTTGATGGCGTCGTTGAATGGAGCAATCTCTTTCCCCTAAATGAATAGCCTCTCCTTGGCCGTCTCCTAAGACTTGAATCTCAATATGTCTTGGAGTTTGTAAATATTTTTCCATGTACACTTGATCATTATTGAATGCAGCTTTTGCTTCAGCACGCGTCATGGCAATAGCATTTAATAAATGAGATTCAGTATGTACGACGCGCATTCCGCGACCGCCCCCTCCGCCTGAGGCTTTAATAATAATGGGGTAGCCAATTTCACGCGCCATTTGGATCGTATGTTCAGGATTCTCTGTGTTGATCGGCTCGCTTGAGCCAGGCACACAAGGGATGCCTAATTTTTTCATGGCAGAAATAGCAGCAATTTTATCTCCCATTTGTCGAATACTTTCAGGACGCGGCCCGATAAAAATAAAACCGCTTTTTTCAACTTGTTCAGCAAATCCGGCATTTTCTGCTAAGAAACCATAGCCAGGATGAATGGCTACCGCATCAGTGATTTCAGCTGCGCTAATAATAGCAGGAATACTTAAATAACTTTCACTGGCAGGTGCAGGTCCAATACAAACTGACTCGTCTGCTAAACGAACATGCATCAAATCTTGATCAGCAGTCGAATGGACAGCCACTGTTTTAATACCGAGTTCTTTACATGCGCGCAGAATACGCAGCGCAATTTCGCCGCGATTGGCGATAACCACTTTATTTAACATATGCGAATTAAACCCCTATTCTTCAATTGTAAATAATGGTTGATTAAATTCAACCGGGGTGCCATTTTCAACAAGGATTGCGGTGATTTTTCCGGATTTATCCGCTTCAATTTGATTGAACATTTTCATCGCTTCGATTAAGCATAATGTATCCCCCGTTTTAACCATTTGCCCCAATTCAATAAATCGTTTGGCGCCTGGTGAAGGTGATAAGTAAACAGTGCCCACCATCGGTGCTTTAATTACATTATTAGTATCAACTATGGGTGCTGCTCCCACAGAAGTCGGTGGAATACTGTTTGCAATAGGTTGCGGCATCGTGACTTGCATGGGTTGGGGCGCATAAAGTGGTGAGGAGATACGGCTTTCGCGGCTAATTCTAACCGACTCTTCCCCTTCGCGAATTTCAATTTCAGCGATCCCGGTTTCATTGATAAGTTCAATTAATTTGCGAATTTTTCGCATGTCCATAGCCATAATGGTTCACTCCTATTTTTCTGAATGGTCTGTTGGATGAAATTGATTGGTATAGCGCAAAGATAATAAGTGCTTTTTGCTATGACAATCGGTTTTTAAATAATGTTGTGCAAAACGCAGTGCTAATAAATAACCTTCGCTACCAAGGCCTATGATGCTGCCTATTGCAATATCAGCAAAATAAGATAGTTTGCGAAAAGACTCTCGATTAGCTGTATTTGATAAATGTACTTCTATAAAAGGTTGATTCACCCCTGTTAGTGCGTCACGCAATGCAATACTAGTATGAGTAAAAGCAGCTGGATTAAAAATAATGAAATCAATACCGTTTTCTTTTGAATGATGAATATGTTCAATTAATTCGCTTTCTGAGTTGCTTTGAAAAAAGCTTACTGCCAGCGTTAATTCTTCAGCAAGCAGGGTCATTTTGTTTTGTATGACTTCTAAGCTGTCTGTTCCATACTGTTCTACCTCACGTGTCCCTAATAAGTTAAGGTTGGGTCCATTTAAAACAAGAATATGTGTCATATTTTTTCATCTTTATATCTAATAGATTAAGGACGGTTATTGTGCATGATGTTGAATGTTTTGTCCAGTTGAAAGAAGATATTGGCTTTTTCGCCGTAGATCGACGAAATTAGTTATAAATTATTTAGAAGAGTGGAGATATTTATGTCGTAAAAATTCAAGAATAGCCGGTACGATAGATAGTACAATAATCGCAACAATGACCAAAGAAAAGTGTTCTTTCACGATTGGAATATTACCAAATAAGAAACTACCATAGACTAACAGACCAATCCATAAGAACGCGCCCATTAAACTAAACAGAAAAAACTGACGATAAGTCATATAGCCAATTCCCGCCATAAAAGGCGCAACTGTGCGAATAATTGGTATAAATCGCGCAATAATAATTGTTTTACCGCCATATTTTTCATAAAAATGATGAGCTTTATCTAAATATTTTGGGTTGAGCAGCCAAGAATGTTTTGAATGAAAAACTTTAGGACCAAGCCATTTCCCAATAAAATAATTTAAACCATTGCCCATAATAGAAGCGGTGGTTAATAAAAGAAACAAAACATGTACGTTGAGCTCAGCCGTTGCATTAGCAGCTAAGGCACCTGCGGTAAATAATAAAGAATCACCTGGTAAAATGGCGGTAAAAATAATTCCGGTTTCAAAAAAGATGATGATAAACAATAAGAAATAAGTCCAGCTACCATAAGCCGAGACAAAAGCAAGCAAATGCTGATCCAGATGTAGGATAAAATTAAAAATATAATGCACTGTTTCCATAGTGTCTCATGTTATATAAACATCAAAACGATTACTGTTGCCGATTAAGCTGTAACTCGGAGTCTTAGTTGAGGCAATATAATCTGCGGTACGAGGTCTTTTTACCACAACGCGAGAGATGGCACAAGCTAAGGCTTGCTGCAGTAAGTCAGTTTGATCGATATCTTCGCCAATGATATCTTGCAAACAGCGCATTTCCTGTTGATTTAAAGCAGATTTTTTTTTGAGAGGGAACATTGGGTCTAGATAAATCATATCGGGTCGAGGAGTTTGGTTAAGCCATAGCAAAGCATCTTGTTGGTAAACTTGAATACGCTGTGTCGTCTGAGTAAAAGAAGCTGCGCGATTCAAACCATCCAAAAGTAAAGCATGAATAATGGGCGAGCGTTCTAAAATAATAATATCAAAGCCTAATGAGGCTAAAATAAAACTATCACGTCCAAACCCACCCGTTGCATCGACAATGCGAGGGGCAACTGCTTTTTTTTTCAACCCTAAAGCACGTGCAAGTGCTTCATTTTTTAAAGAAAGATGTTTTAAGCGGTAGCGCATTTTTTCAGATAAAAAATCAACATAGATAGGTTTTGCCTGAGAGTCTACTTTTTGCAGACCTAAATAATCAGGTGTGAGTAACAGTAAATAATCATAGGCATTTATCTCATCTTCTTTTAAAATAATGGGCAAATGCAATTGATGTGCCAGTGTGTAGGCACTCGTCTTTAAGGATAGAGTCGTTGGATAAATAGCAATATTCATCATAAGGGTTGGTGAGTATACACTAAAATAATAGGTTTTAAATAATGACTGTGCCGACAATCCCCGCAATGCGCCGCTTTCCTTCTACCCGATTACGCCGTACGCGTTATGCTGATTTTTCAAGACGATTAGTGGCTGAAACGCAATTGACAGTAGATGATTTGATTTATCCTATTTTTATCAAAGAAGGCGCGCAGCTTCGTGAGCCGATTCAATCGATGCCAGGGATTAATCGCGTGAGCCTTGATTATTTACTAGAAGAAGCTGCGCAATTGGTTGAATTAAAAGTGCCGGCGATTGCGCTTTTCCCCTTAATTGACGGGGCGAAAAAAACTTTGTTAGCAGAAGAATCCTATCATCCAGAAGGGTTAGTACAATCGGCGGTGCGGATGTTAAAACACTCTTTTCCTAAATTAGGGATTATTACCGATGTAGCGCTTGATCCTTATACGACACATGGTCAAGACGGCATTATTGACGAAAAAGGATATGTTTTAAATGATGAAACGATTGAAGTGTTAGTCAAGCAAGCTTTATCACATGCAGCAGCGGGGGCAGATATTGTGGCGCCGTCTGATATGATGGATGGGCGCATTGGCTGTATTCGAGTAGCACTTGAGCAAAATCAGGGGATACATACGCAAATTTTGGCTTATTCTGCTAAATATGCCTCTTCGTTTTATTCACCATTTCGAGAAGCGGTGGGATCTCTAAAAGCATTAAAGGGTGCGGATAAAGATCAATATCAAATGGATTTTCGCAATCGTGAAGAAGCCTTACATGAAGTAGCGCTTGATTTAGCAGAAGGGGCGGATATAGTGATGATCAAACCTGGCATGCCTTGTTTAGATATTGTGCGTGAAGTTAAAACAACTTTTCGAGTACCGACATTTGTTTATCAAGTCAGTGGTGAGTATGCCATGTTAAAAGCGGCGGCTGAAAAGAATTGGTTAGATGAAAAAGCGGTTGTGATGGAATCCTTGATCTCTATGAAGCGGGCGGGGGCGGATGCGATTTTGACTTATTTTGCGAAAGAAGTAGCGAAATGGCTGAGATAAGGAGATTGAATGTTTGAAGAAATTTTTTCGCCTTTATGGTCAACCGAATGGGGACGTCGGTGTTCGATTGGGTTATTAATTCTTGTTTCTTGTATTTTGATTATTATTTTAATTAATATCCCGCTGACTTGGTATGCGGATGCCCATTTAATAAAGCCTGCGACTTCATCTTCATTGCCGGCAGTTTTACCTATTAATAACTCCGCGCAGTTAGTTTCTTTGCCTAACACGCATTTATTTGGCAAAGCGCCGTCGAGCGATCTTCCTATTACGAGTCTTGATTTAAGGCTGCTAGGCATTATGCGTGCGATCCCTGCACGTTTTTCAAGTGCATTGATTTCAGTACAAGGAGCTGCTGCAAAATCTTATGAAGTAGGCGATCATCTTCCTGGGGGCTTGATACTTGCAAAGATCACTACTAACAATGTTATACTCAATAATGCAGGCGAATTCGAAAAGCTGCCTTTGATGCGTCAATTACCTAAATGGAAAAAAGCACCTGGGGAATAGCTGATGAAATCCATACGATATTTATTAATTATATTGTGTTTGATGTTAACGTCCTGTGCTTCTATTTATCAATCACACGAATTACATCAAGGGCAAGTCAATTTCAAACAAGGTAACTTTAAAGTTGCTTTTTACCAATTATTACCAGTTGCTTATCGTGGAAATGCGGTCGCGCAATATGCGGTAGGTTACATGTATTTTTATGGTTATGGTGTACGGATGGATCGTGCGTCAGGCAAGTATTGGATGACAAAATCAGCTAGACAAGATTATTTACCTGCGATCAATGCATTAGAATTAATTCGTCAAAGCGAGATGGCGACGCATCCTTTGCAAGCGCCGACCCCTAATATCTTAATGAAACCGATGAACACCACAAAAAATGGAAAAGCAGATATTAAAAAAACGGCTAATTATGAAAACTCTCTGCGAACAGCGGCTATAGCGGCGCCGCATGTTCATTTGAAATCAAATTTTTATACCTTACAACTCTATGGCAGTTATGACTTAAAAGAAGTAAAAGCTTTGCAAGCAAAGCTTAAAATAAAAGACGATTCTTTTTACAGTAAAACCGAATTTCATCATCGTGATTGGTATGTTTTGACGTATGGAAAATATGTGAATGTGCATCAAGCAAAGCTTGCGGAAAATGAGATGCCAAATACCGTCAAAAAAATGAATCCATGGGTGCGCAAATTGTCAGATTTAGAAGTAGTCTAATAATTGACCATCTTTTGCTCTTTTTTCTTTCCTTCTGTAGAAGGATAATATATACTATTTCTATCCTTGCATAGAAGGAAAGAAAGATGTTACCGCTTGAAACGATACTTGAAGAGTTTCGCGTTAAGTTGAATGAGGTTAAAAGCGCTACGTTGCGTCAAGCTGCATTTCCACAAGCTGACAATATGATTAAAGTTGCAATTGGGATGCGACGCACGGGTAAAACTTATTTCCTATATCAAGTGATTCAATCGTTACTAAATAAGGGAGTGCCGTTAGAGGCGATTCTCTATATTAACTTTGAAGATGACCGTCTTTTCCCTATGAATCAAACGGAAATGGCTTCTTTGCTGGAATATTTTTACACTTTGTATCCTGATAATCATCAGCGTCAATGTTATCTGTTTTTAGATGAATTACAGAATATTGATGGATGGGAGCGAGTGGTGCGCCGTTTTTTTGACACTAAAAAAGTTCAAATTTACTTAACAGGATCTTCTGCCAAACTATTAAGCAAAGAAATCGCAACGTCATTACGTGGCCGGTCTTTATCTATTGAAATTTGGCCCTATGATTTTACTGAATACTTATTGGCTCATTCAATTAATTTACCCAAAGAGCCATTTGGTAAAATGGCGTTGGATTTACTGAATAAGCATTTTCTTAATTATCTTAATTGGGGTGGTTTTCCTGCCGTTCAAGCACTTGAATCCAGCGCGCATCGTGAAGCGCTTCAACAATATCTTGAAACAGTCATTCTTCGAGATGTCGTTGAGCGACATCGAATCGCAAACATTACACTTCTTAAATATCTTGCTAACGTTTTATTGAAAAATTTTTCTTCTCTTTTTTCTGCTAATAAATTTTTTAATGATGTCAAAAGTCAAGGGTATCAATTATCAAAAGATACTGTGTATCAATACATTGGTCACCTTGAAGATGCTTATCTCATTGCCAGTGTTCCTTTATTCACTGAATCATTGCGACGCAGCAGTATTTCTTCAAAAAAAATATATGGTGTTGATCTGGGTTTGATTCAAGCTGTGACTTTTAGTCAATTACCCAATTTTGGCCGGTTGCTTGAAAATCTTGTTTACTTAGATTTACGCCGAAAAAATGATAAGATATTTTACTATATTACCTCCTCTGGTTATGAAATTGACTTTGTAATAGAAAGATTAGATGGCACGCGTGAACTGATTCAAGTGGCATGGGATTTGAGTGATGCGGAAACAAAAGCACGCGAAGAAAGAGCTTTAGATGAAGCTAAACGAGAATTAGGTATGCCTGGTAGGATTATAGATAAAGAAATTTATTTAAAAGAGTTTAATAAGTTTAGAAGATAGCACTTGATTTAAAGCTAAAGCCCACCAAAGAGATGGTTTATGTAGTACCTAACGAATTACTGAAATATTGCTGAATGCCTTGCTGCCAAGGTAGTACAATGACATCGTCTATTTTCTTGATATATTTTTCATTACATAAAACAATTGGTTCTGCTTGCGGAAGATCTCGGCATAGTTTGGCAAAGGCGCTGATATCTTCTAAATTAATGTTGGTTGCGCTTTTAATTTCAATGCATAATAGCGGTTTTCCTGGGCGTTCAACAATCAAATCAATTTCAGTATCGTTAATTGTGCGTAAATAAGTAAAACGATATTCGAGGCGATGATATTCGGCTAAGCGCATGCATTCCAGAATCACGAAATGTTCAAAGGCGTTGCCGTAACTATTAGTTTGAGGCAATAGTGGTACAGTGGTTAAGCGTGATAGAGCTCTCACCACCCCGAGATCAAAAAAATAAAATTTAGGTTTGTTGTTTAATCGTTTACGGAATGAATGATGAAAGGGCTCTAAGAAGAAGCCAATCAGTGTATCTTCCAAGATGGAATAATAAGAGCTTATAGTTTTATCGTTTACGCCGACGTCGCGTGCTATGTTGCTAAAATTGATAATTTTACCGTTACTCCGAGCTGCAACTTCTAAGAAACGTCGAAAGGGATCTAATTGACGAATTAATTGCTCACCCCAGATTTCTTCTTTTAAATAGGTATGTGCATAAGCATGTAAAAATTCTTGTTTTTTTGGGTCATCAGGGTAAGTGAAAATTGCCGGCAGTGTTCCCCACTGTAGGGCTTCGTCTAAATTAAATTGCTTGCCAAGCTCAACAGAGGTAAATGGAAATAAATGGTATACAAAAGCTCTACCAGCTAATAAGTTAGCTCCACCTTTCTTAAGTTTGCGTGCGCTCGATCCGGTCATTACAAAATAGGGCTGCGATTTTTTCATTAGCCGGTGGACTATATCTAATAAGCGAGGTACTTTTTGGATTTCATCAATCACGACATGGGTGATACTGGCTGGGAGTGCGCTAACAATTTGAGAGAGTTCATTGGGGTTACGCGCAAAACGGTCTTCCTCGGTGCTGTCTAGTAAATCAATGGTGAGAGTGGATTCGGGCGGATAGAGCTGTTCTATCAAAGTGCTTTTTCCGGTGTTACGTGCACCAAATAGAAAAAAATGATGATTTTTAGGTAATTCCAGCAGTCTAGTAATTAAAGGAAAAGGCATAAGAACTCCGAAAATGTCAGTAATTTTCGGAGTATACTCCGAGAATTACTGAATTCCAAGTAAAATTATGCATTTTTCGCACCATACTCCGAGAATGTCAGTATTTTTCGGAGTATGCTCCGAGAATTACATAGAAATATAAATAGATCATTAATTGACCAATTGATCCAATTCCTGTATAATACCCATTCTATGAAAATAAACGAGGAAATTTTCTAATGCAATCAAGCACTTCTTCTGAAAAAGAGCGAAAAGAACAAGAAAAGCGTGATAATTTACCTTGTCTTTTGAATGCGCATAAAAAATTAAAGAAAGAAATAGACAAACAAGATAAAACTCTTCCTGCGACAGACTCACAAAAGCTTCAAAATAAGATTTTTGAGGAATTGGAGGATATATTAAATCAACGCTATTGGTTTACAGATGAACTCGATGAAAAAAAAGCATTAACGCAATCTGACTTAATTGATAAAGCTAGAGATATTTATTTAAAGTCTTTAAATAAAACTTATTTAAAATTATTAGCGATTAGAAAAGTAATAATAGATTTCAATCCTGAATATGTGTATAGCAATGAATTATTAAGATTTATTTTAATAAGTATCAACCAAACGCTTGCTGATTTAGAAAAAAACCGAAAAACAGGTGTTGAAAGCCAACCGCTTAAATTAAATCAAGATGAAGAAGAATATTATTCATCTTATTATTTAACGCAATATCTTGCTAATCAATTAGGCGGTAGTTATTTTCCACATCGTCAAGAAGATGATCCACTTTTTTTAAATAACATTATAATAATAGAAGAAGAAAGAGGAGTATGCTTCGGAGATTTAGAGGCTTGGGTGGATCATGTTAACAAAGGGAAAAAATCAATTTTAAGTGTTCGAGCAGATGAAAAAGTGATGGAAAAACAGATAAATCAAAAAAAATATATACAGGAATATACGGTAAGTTCTATAAGAGAATTTTACGGAACTACGGCGGATATATGGATCATTATTCAAGATATTATATTTAAGTTAAAAGAAAACTTTTTTTATGGGGTTGCATTTTATCCTTTAGAGCGTTTAAGAAGCAACGGTCATGTTATGGGAATATATAAAAACTCTGCTGGACAAATTATCTTTAGAGACTCTAACGATGTAACTACTAGTTTTCAAAGTATCTCGAACTTTAAAATATTTATTTTTTATTATTTTTGCGATATTTATAAAGTGGGCTCTTCTAAAGAGTTTAGTGAAGGATCAATCTCCCTCATGCAATGGAAAGATCAGCCTATTTCCCCATCTATTACTATTCCTGACGTCAAAAACGACAAAACGCGTGCCGTTGAATTAAAAGCCATGACAGACCAAGAACATACTTCTCAAGGTTTTGAGTCATTACATTCACAATTACAAATTATCGCAGCACTACCAAAAGATGAGAAAATGCCTGCAATGATTTATAAAACTTTTGAAGATGAAAATAATAGTTTTAAAAATTGTTTAAAGAAAAAATTTAAATGTACAGAGCAGGAAAAATCCACAGGAGCATTTGTTGATTATATGAAGGCATATCAACAAAAATTAAAAAGTCTAACTTTAACTACCCTCGATAAGCAAATTGCAAACATACAAAAATTTCAAAAAGAGAACCCAGTTTATGGTCAAAAACCAGAAATTAAAGACTCACTAGAATTATTGAATAATATTAAGCAAGATATTTATAAAGCAGGTGTAGATGAAACATTGATTTCTATTGTCGACCGTCATTTAAAAGATCAGCCTAATAAAGCTATTAGAGAACTAGTCAAAAAACACGAAATTCATCCTGGTTGCGTACTCATTTTGCAGCAAAAATTATTAAGAATGCTTTGCAAATTAAGTGATAAAGACTGGTCACCCATCGTGTCAAGTGGTACAAAAATAGAAGAAGAAAGTAAAAAAATTCCAACCTCTATTGCTAAAGTTCGTGCGCTCCTGAAAGGATATTACCAACATGATCTAGTGGATATGCCTGGTTTGTTAAGACAAATTCAATTAATCTTTGCTGCAAAAAACAGCGGGTTTTTTGCCAGGGCTAGGAACAGGCGCAGCCGTGCTATGGAAGAATTTGACTCTATCATGAAAAAATTGGATACGCATAATCCAAGCTCTTTGCAAGAAGTCTTTGCGCAAATCCAAAAATTTGAAGAAAAATATTTAAAGCCAGCTTTGAAAGAACAACCTAAACCAATTGTTTCTTCTTCACCACGATTAATTGCAGCTTGAAATTTTTGCATTGCATAAATGCTTTTTTTAGATTAGATTATGACCCCCTTAATACTGATTCTGTAAACTACTTGCGGGGATTCTTCTGATGGCTGATTGGTCGGCGCAAAACGCGCGTGATGCTTATTTGGTGGCACAATGGGGCGATGGGTTTTTTGATATTTGCGAAAAAGGACGAATGCAAGTCTATCCTAAAGGCCAAGGCAATAATAATGCACATATTGATCTCTATGAATTAGCAGAACGTATCAAAGAATCGGGTCTGACTTTCCCCGTTTTAGTGCGCTTTACCGATATCTTGCAAAAACGTATCCAAACTTTAAACGAAGCCTTCTTGCGAGCCATTAAAGAAAATGAATATCGCGGCGCTTTTACCTGCGTCTACCCCATTAAAGTCAATCAACAACGCCGAGTGGTTGAAGCAATCTTAGATAGCACCATCAAAGGCCATGTCGGTTTAGAATCAGGCAGTAAACCAGAATTACTCGCAACCCTTGCGCTATCTGCTCACCCTGAATCTGTCATCGTCTGCAATGGTTACAAAGATCGAGAATATATCCGCCTTGCATTAATCGGCCAACGCCTAGGCCATCGCGTGTGTATTATTTTAGAAAAATTATCAGAACTTGATCTCGTCTTAGAAGAAGCCGAAAAATTAAAAATTGAACCCTGTATCGGGATTCGCGTCAGATTGGCAGCAATTGGTACCGGAAAATGGCAAAAAACAAGCGGAGAAAAAGCAAAATTCGGCTTTTCTGCCCCGCAAGTTTTGCAAGTTATTGATATTCTTAAAGAAAAAAATCAACTGGGACTGCTCCGCGCTATTCATTTTAATCTGGGTTCGCAAATCGCTAATATTGCCGATATTCAAAAAGGCATGCGCGAATGCGCGCGGTATTTTACCGCTTTAAACGCTCTAGGAGCACCTATTAGCATTGTCGATGTGGGTGGCGGCCTTGGGGTTGATTATGAAGGCACTCGCTCACGCAGCGATTGCTCAATGAACTATAGCGTACAAGAATATGCTGATAATATCGTTTTTATTTTGGCAGAGGCGTGTCAGCAGAATAACTTACCTCATCCTGAAATTATTACTGAATCAGGACGCTCGATCACAGCACATCATGCCATGCTTATTACTAATGTGATTGCAACCGAGGCTGCTTGTGATTTAACACACTTAAGAGCACCTGATGCAGCGACTGCACCCCTCATGGTTAAAAATTTATGGGATGGTTATAATCAAGTGAATGAAAGTAATGCGCTTGAATATTATCATTATGTGAATTTATGGAATTCTGAAGCGCAAACTATGTTTACCCATGGTCTCATTGACTTAAAAACCCGTGCTTATGCTGAAGAAATTTATTATGCAACTTGTTTTAAAGTACGTGATTTTTTAAAACCATCGGTGCGCGCACATCGTGATGTGATTGATGAATTAAATGAAAAGCTAGCACATAAGTTTTTTTGTAATTTTTCTTTATTTCAATCATTACCTGATGCGTGGGCTATTGACCAAGTGTTTCCCATTTTACCTTTGTCAGGCTTAGATAAACCGCCTGGCTTGCGTGGTATTTTGCATGATATTACTTGTGATTCAGATGGCAGAATTGATTTATATGTTAATAATTATGGCTTAGATAGTACTTTATCTTTATTACCTTATGATCCACTACAGCCGTATTTATTAGGAATTTTTATGGTGGGCGCTTATCAAGAAATTCTAGGTGATTTACATAATTTATTTGGTGATACTCATTCTGTGCATGTGGAATTAACAGAAGATGGTCATTATAAGTTAACCCAAGGTATTGAAGGGGATACAGTTGAATTAGCGTTAGGCTATGTTAATTTTAATCGCAACCAATTGATTCGCTCCTATCGCGAACAACTAGAAAAAAAATCCGGCTTGAGTGATCCTGAACGTACGGAATTTTTAAATGATTTAACCAAGGGCTTGCAAGGGTATACTTATTTTGAAGATTAATATTTATTGCTCGCGCTTTAAATGTTTTTCCATTTTTTTTAGCCACATGCGTTTTTTTAAAGGGGATAGATAATCGATATATAATTTTCCATATAAATGATCGATTTCATGTTGCAAACAATGGGCTAATAAACCAGTTCCCTCTATTTCAAAAAAATCCCCTTTTTCATTTTGCGCGCGTACTTTCACATAAGTTGCGCGCGGAACTTTATCAAAACTTCCCGGAATAGAAAGACAGCCCGCAGTCATTAATTCTGATCCGCTTGATTCAATAATTTGTGGATTGATAATAACAAATGGTTGATTGCGCTCTTCGGAAACATCAATCGTTGCAATTTTTTTCGCAATACCGACTTGGGGAGCGGCCAACCCCACGCCATTCTCGTGGTACATGGTTTCATACATGTCTTGCACTAAGTGCGCTAATTTATCATCAAACTGATCGACAGGTTCAGCTATTTTATGCAATGCAGGATGATGTGAATAATAAACTAATTTTAATAATGGCATCAAAAATACTCATATTTATTTAAAAATATTTAAAAAAAAGCATTATAAGTTTTAATTTGATTTTTTTAAAGTAAATTCTGTTTCAATGCTTCCTGAATGATTAACTGTTTTAGCAGTCATTTGTGTCACTTCAATTCCTTGTTTTGTTAATTCTAATAACCAACTTATTAAAGCATCAAAAGCAACTTGTTTAAAAGATAATTGCACGGTATCACTATCTGTTGGATGGAATTGATTAAGATTTGCAACAATTGCAGTATTATTTAATGAATTTTGAATTAAACTTGGTAGAAAAGTTATTTTAGGCGTTAAAACAGAGCTTTGGTGTGAGTGTTTTAGTTTTAAATCTGCTGCTTGCATCCAGATTAATAAAGCTTGATTGGCAGCTAAAGTTGTTCGTGAAGCTATTATTTTTTGATTAAGCGGTAACCAAATAAAGCAATAAATCAGCAACAAGCTACTCATCAGCGCGCCTAGCACACAGGTTCTTTTTTCAGCAAGAGAAAGTTGCAACCACCAGGTTTTCATAAAATACCTCTTTGAATTTTAATCAGTAAAGTAGCATTTACTTTTGAATCGATAATATTAGCTTTTTGTTGTTTTACGTTCAAATTCTCACTTTGTAATTTTTTAATAAAATGATCTAACTCATTAAAAGAAGATGTGGTTAAAGTTATGCTCAATTGATTATTTGCAAAATGAAAGCTGTTTAATTGCATTGATTTTTCTTGAGTCAATTCATTACCTAATAATTGGAGTAAATATAAAAAAACACTTTGATTAGTATCTTGTGATAATTTTTTTAATTTCTCTTGAAGTCGCATCCGTGGCGCAATCAGCGTCAGACTGTTTGGAAAATAAGTTTTATAAATTTGTCTGATTGCTTTATCACTTGTATCAATTTCTTTGCTTAAAATAATAAAAGATATTAATTTACTTAAAAATAATAATACGCCTGTGAGCGTTAATAAAAAAGCACAAGCAATCCATCGCCATTTATGATTTTTAGCTGATTTTTTGACGGGTTTATACTCGCCTTGTAATAAATTAATCACAGGGAAATCCGTCAACCATTGATAAGAAGTTTGTAAAAAATCATAAGAAGAATAAATGGTCACTTGAATTTTTATAAATGGTAATTGAGATAGTAATTGCTGTAATAAAATTTCTTGATCTTTGGCATAATGAATATGCAAGGATTCACACGAAGAGTCTTTTAAAATAGCTGGTAAATTTACCGTATCGCAACTAAATCCTTGATAAGCCCCTTGACGAATAGAAACAGTTTTTTCATTTAATCGCGCTTGCCACTCATTATGACTGATATTATTATTTAAAGGCAGTACGAAAGTATCGGGTATCAGCATGTGCGGATAAATATTAGCTTCTTTTAAAATAAAAAGCCATTGTTCTAGAGTTTTTTTCGCAACGATTGCCACAGGAATTTTTTGATTTTTACGAAAGACTCCTACAGAAAAATGTAATTGCGTGACATCATCAATTAATTGTTCTTCAAGTACAAAAGGAAGTGCTTGATGAAATCGTGCGCCTTTTAATGGTGGTAATTCGGTTTCTATTAATAAAATTTTTTCACCAGGCACAACAACAATGACTTTTGATTCAACAGAAATGTGCGAAAGATCAAGCGGTTCATTTTCTTTTAAAAATAAAATATGACTTTTCATAAAGACTCTTTGCTTTGGTTTAATATGGTTTCTATGGGTTGATTATTTTTAAACGTGCGTTTGATCAGTGTATAGAAAGTACTTTCATGCCCGGCTGTTTTCAAAATAGTTGTAATTAAAAAATATTCACTCAGCACGGTGATTTTATCTTCAGGGATAGGATTATTTTTTATGATATCTAATTGCATAAATTGTTGTGTAGAAATAAAAGGAGCATGCATTCGATGCAGCAAAATATTTTTTGCAGAATCGTAACTTAAGGTATCACTTAAACTCATAAAAACAGCTGCTTTTGCACTGTTAATATTAATTAATGTACTTTCAGGTAGGGCAATAATAAAAGGTTTTAATAGATTAAATAAAGTTAGATTAAAACCTTTCACCAAAGCAAGCTCACTCATACTCGCCATTAAACGATGCGGCTGTCGATAGGGCTCATCTTGGGTTAAATAATACGAATTGTTTTCTAAGTAGTTATTATTATTCGTGATCCAATCGACGACACAGCTTGCAAGTGTGGTTGCGGTTTTAAAATCAATCTTAGGTTGTACGGCGTGAATTAAGCGAGCAAAATCTGTAGCAGATTTAGTATCTGTTAAATTATTCAAATTAAAAAAACCTTGCGCATCATCGATTCGGCTAATAATAAGCGTATTGCCCATGCTGTTTTTAATTTGAATCGGTAAGAGATCGACTAACTGATTCTTTTTTTTCATTTTCCAATTATTATTTAATTGCTCCATACCCCAGGCCACTGAACCATCAACATAATAACGATTTTGCGAAGTATTTAACATTAAAGCTGTTCGATCCATATTATTATTTAAACGCAACATCATCTGCAAACTTGCAATGGAGACTAAACTTACAACAAAAAGTGCAATAATAATTGCAGCGCCTTGTTGTTTATGTAAGCTTTTCAATGGCAGCTCCTGGGATTAAATACAGTTGCGTTAACATACCCCAATTTGCAAGTGTTAAAGAAACTTTAATAGCCTGTGGTAAAACATTGGCTGCATTATTATCTGGTGGCCAACTATTTTGAAATTGGCCTTTTGCATCTAAATAAGAAAATTGTAACTGCAAAACATCCGGCTGTATGATGCGTTGATCACTTTGAGTTTTTGGCGCTTGATCTAGCACGGGCCAAGTGATGCGAATTAAAGATCGCTGTAAAAGTAAATATTGAGTGCGTTCAAGCGTACTTTTTGATACAAGCGGATTAAACATCCCTGCATGAGTAAAAGTCACAGAAGTTGATGTACCTATTAGGGCTGCTTCTACTTTTCCTTTTGCATTGGTAATGGGACGATTAATAATTTGCTCAAGATCACGTGACATTAAAATTAACGTATTAGAAAGTATTTGGAATCGTGCGGATTTGGCTTTGAGAATAGCATCGCTTGTTAAAACACTATGTAAAGCAGTGACCATAATTACTGATACAATCGTAAAAATAAAAAGTGAAATCATTAATTCAAGTAGAGTAAATCCCCCCTCACCCGCCGCTTTGCGCATACAAATACCCCATCAAATGAATTAATTTTTCTTTTTTATGTTCTGGAAAAACATCCACTTCAATTTCTTTAATATGTAGATTAGCTGTTTTTTTAAGATAAGCATGATAGTCCCATCTTTGACCTAGCATAATTATATTTTTTTCTAATTCATCTGGTTGATTTGGTAAGATTAAAAGCCCCGCACGGGTTTCGTTTATAATCTGCGTTGCAACCCACATCGCTATTATTTTCTGTTGCAAATAGGCGGTATGATTAATATTTTCTGCTGTTGCTTTAATAATAGCAGTCAGCGCAATACTTAAAATCACTAAAGCAATTAAAATTTCAATTAAAGTAAATCCAGCATTAGTTTTGATAGGCATGTTGTTTTATCTCGCCATTCGCATGTCCTGCTATTTCAATCATAGGCGCATTATTTTTCAGACCGATTAATATTTTAAAAGGCGTGATTTCACCATTTTCAAAAAAAATAATTTGCGGATGATGCTTTAAGTTTGAAGCTTCAGTATGCGGATTTTTTAATAAAATATTAATATCTTTAGGAATAGCATAGGGGCGTAAATTGCGATCATGCAAATCTTGCCATATATTTTTTGAATTATTTTGCAAAACGACTATTTTATAACGCGCATTGTCCAATTGAAATCCTAATGTCCCAGGCCATAATAAAGCTTTTTGTTCAGTGAGTTCCATCAGCTGAATCAGATTTTCTGCTTGAAGAATCACGGCTTTTTTTTGATTTTGATTAATTGTTAAAAGTGCCACAGCTGTGACAATACTAATAATCACTAAAACAATTAGGATTTCAATCAGAGTAAATCCGCTATTTTGTGGTCTCATTTGAATCCGCATTCAAATTGCCAATACCTGTGGGTCCATAGCTAAAAATATTTAGTTTGTCATCTTCATTTAAATATTGGTAATTTTTCCCCCAAGGATCGACGGGTAATTGTTGTAGATAACCATCTGATTTCCAATTCGCAGGAATAGGCTCACTGGTCGGTTTGCTAATGAGCGCTTGTAATCCTTGATCTGTAGAAGGATAAAACCCATTATCGAGTTTATATAAATCAAGCGCGCTTTGAATAGCTAGCATGTCTTGTTTAGCTTTAACCAGACGAGCTTGTTCGGGTCGGCTCATGATTTTTGGCACAACAATAGCTGCTAAAATACCTAGAATAACCACGACAACCATCACTTCAATTAAAGTAAACCCTTTGATTTTATTATTAAAAGATGAAATTTTGTACATAAACCCTACCTTTTTATTATTTTGTGCGCAATTTTGAATAAGAGATTATACTATAAACATAAATAAGAAAAACTCTATTTGCTAATAGGTGTTAAATAGGCCTTCTTCGAGGGGAGTCTTTATGAATGCACGAGATCTGCATGATTCTAATGATGAAGTTCAAAATAGTGCTTATTTACAATTAATGCGTCTGTTAGTCATTGGTAATCAAGATAAAACAATCCCCTCAGAAATTAAAGAAAAATTGGCACAAATTGCCAATGAATATAATGCAGTTCTAAAAAGCGAGCATGAACTGGGTCGGGATGTACATAAAAGATTATTGTCTACTTTGGTCGAACAGCTTTTGGTTATATGTAATTCTAAAGATTTGAATAGACCTGAGGTTAAATCATTATTATCTTTCATGAAAGACACACTTAAATTTGTTAAAACAGTGATTGATGGTAAACTGAAAGATCAACTAAACTATAGAGCTGAATTAAATAAAAATGTTGAAAAATTAAACGATATTTTTAGAAAAAGTGGAAGTAAAAATGAAAGCAGAGATGAAAAAGCAGAAAAGCCAGTACCAACAAGAAATCGCAAAATGTCAGGCAATTAAAACATTGCTATTTTCGCCGGTTTTGTTTAAAATATAATCATGGAAATTGCTTAACTTAACAATAGTAGGATAATAAGTTTTAGTGTTTTTCGGAGGGGTGTATGTTTAATAAGTTGCTAAGCGAAACTGAAGTAGAAGTAAAAACCAGTGCAGCAGCGCTGACAAGTGCTGCCAATCAGTCAATAAAAAGCTTTTTGGAAACAGCCCAAAAAGTGGGAGACGCGCTGCAACGAGAAATAAAAAGTCGATTGGAAGCTAATGTCACATTAAAAGCGCAAGCAACGCAAGGCAGAGCAATCAACAGAAAAGAATCAGCAGCAGAAATTAAAAAGTTTAAACGTTAAACCGGATTTATTATAAAGATTAGGAGATCACAATGTTTGACCGGTTACAAAAACCTTTTTTGACGGTTGAAACCGGTGAAGCTTACCAGCCTATCCGGCTGACTTTTGATTTATTGCGTCCAGATTTGTTACCGCAAATTTTGGCCGAGATAAAATGCATTCAAAAAAATACCACTACTAATGCTTGGACATGGTATTGGAAAGAAGAATGCGAAGATTTACATTTTGATTCTATCGATTCTTTCAGAAAAAACCCAGATCATCCTGTTCGTTTAGGCACAATTAGCATGCGTGAAGGCAAGGTTTTTATTAATCTCCCTTCTTTTAAACGTGGTTGTTTAGCCGTTCCTTTTTTTTACCGTTTAGTGAAAAAAGACATAATGGTTGTACACTCTGCCGATTTTATTAATAAAGTTTTTGCGTTAGACGAACGGTTGCCGCATGGATTTTCTGAGTTATTTAAAGAAGAAGAACTAGAACGAATCATGAATGAACGTATCTCGGATTATGATAGTGTCAAAGAACGCTGTGAAAAAGCGGCAACGCCTGAAGAAGCTTTTAAAGTGTTATCAGATTATACCAATACCGAAGCCAAAAAACGCTTACCTTACGCAGAGCGCTATTTATTCGACTTATCAGCTAACATAGAAGATGTGGAAGTTGTTTTTTTAGCATTTTATATTTATCTTAGGGGTCGAGAATTAGTTGCCATTAAACGATGGTTTGGCCAAACGGGTTATACTTTAGCAGATGCCGTGCATGAAAGCGTGCATCAAGTGTTTGGTGATATGGGTATGGATATTATTGAATAAAAATAGTCTTTGTACACTTTTGAGAAGTAGGGTGGGCAAAGGAGCGCTTTTTGCGACGTGCCCACCAATTAGCGCTATTTGGTGGGCACGTCGCAAAAAGCGCTCCTTTGCCCACCCTACATCAAACCACATGATTCAAAAAATCTAAGGCGAAAAAATTTTTCAATCATACATCAGCTGATCCAATGCAGTCATTTCACCGCGAGGGGTCGGTAGCACTAATTCATGCAAAACATCTGTCATGCATAATAAGCGCAATGCATTCGGGGTAATGTCATCAAAGACTGCTTTCACTCCGAGAGTTGCGCCTTCTGTTTCTTCAAAGGTAACGCCAATACCATAGCCTAAACAAAGCGAGGATAATTGATCAGCACGTTTTGCGATAGCAGGTAATAAGGCTGTGGGTGAAAACACTTCTTCAATCGTCATCGGCCGGCCATTTAATACGAAGCGAGCGCTAATTGATCTTGCTATTTTGCACATCATTTGTGAAACATCCATACAGTTCCTCTTACTTTTTCCACCAAGGTTGAGAAATTTTACGCGGACCTGCAACATAGGCACGCAGCCAACGGACAAAGACAATTAATGAAAAACCATAGCGTTCTAAGGCGGCAAAAAAAACAGTCGCAATGACTGCAAAAATAAATGTCCATAAACGAATATGGAATAATAAAATCACTAAAGGAAAACAGGCTCTAAAATCGAGAAAGAATAATCGAACAGTTCTTGATGAGTCTCGCCAATGAGCCATGGGTTTTTCCCTTATTTTCTTAATTTCGCTGCTTGCGATTAATTATCCTGTATTTTACAGCCTCTGTCATCTCACTTTTAAACTCGCTTGACAATAGTCTTTCATCTTGATTGAATGCAAGATATCCTATTTTTTCTTAAGACGCGGTTTTCAGGAAGTAATTTTATGACTATCCGGTATGTCTTCATTTTTATTTTTGGGTTGATATTGGCAGGCTGCACGCCGCCGCCTGAACCACCGCCTCCTGATAACTCAGGCGCATCGCTTGCAGAAGCCTCTTATTCTATTAGCCGTTCACTGGTTGATCTTGCAGCCACAGCACAAGCGGCGCATCCTATGCCTTGTATTGCGCCTTCGCCCAACCCTGCAGCTTATGGTATGGGGGGGCTTGCGACTATTGATTGGTCAGGTCCTATTGAACCGGTGATTGCGCAAATTGCCAGAGTGTCTAATTATCATTTACGTGTGTTAGGCACAGAACCTGCTATACCTGTATTAGTAACAGTTTATGATAAAAATATGATGATTGCAGATATTCTACGGGATATAGGCTATCAAGGCGGTAGACGTGCAGCCGTTGTGGTTTTTCCTGAAAGTCGCGTGATTGAGTTACGTTATGCTAAAAATTAAAAAAATATTTTTTATTTTAATGCTAATCAGCCTACTGTCTGCTTGCCAAACAGAACATACAACAATTGATCCAACTAATCTACATCAACTGGAAAGTTTAAACCAAGGTGATACACCGCTGCCTTCTCCAGAACCTGTGCCAAAACCTAATGCTTATGGTGGAGGCGGTATTCGTTCTAAAGCGTTAGCAGATGCAGCTCTCACATTAGGTGCGCAAGGTGGTCTTGCTTGGGCTTCTAAACAGATTAATCATCGCGTACAGGAAGATAAATGGAATCTTGAAACGATTTATAATTTTAATGCAATGATGTTAAGTCATGGTGTTTTACCACCGGTTTTAGCGCAAGGGGATAATAGTTTAAATTTAGCTGATCCCAATACTATTCGTATTGCTGATCGTACTTATAAAATTATCTCGCAAGCGCGATTTGTGACAACACCGCCCAATTGGCGTGATTATTTATGGATGAGTTATCCAACGCCTGAGCTGCCTAATCAAGTTTTATTTCCGCGCACGGCTGGGGAGCAAGCTATTTGGAAAAAAGCGATTCATCTTGGCTGGGAAAAAGGGATTGAACAAGCGTTTAATATTTATCGACAAAGTTTAAATCGTTTAAAACGCGACTATGCAGGAATGATTCTTTATCGTAAACTTTTACAATCGCATATGGTGAGTCCGCCTTTTGTTGCTAAAACCGAGTTGGGTGTAACAGGAAATGGCACGGATATGCGTATTAATGATCAAGTGTTACGTATTGTTGAATTACCTAAACTACAAACTGATAGCCGCACTTGGAATGCTATCGTGGTGAAATCATGACGAATGAATTTTTATTTCCGCAAGAACCAATTCGGTTATCAATAGAAATCGCTAATGAAATTTTAATTCATTGCGTAAAGCTTGGTGCATCTGATATTACCCTGCAAACGGGAGAGGCGATTTTTGCTGAAATTTACGGACGTTTAAAAAAAGTAACGCGAAGACGTTTATCCAATACTGAAGTAGGAGAGATCATTAATGCCATGTACGGTCCTAACGGTACTGCGCAAATTATGTCGGGCAAAGATGTTGATACGCATTATGAAATTCGTCCTAATCGAACGGATCGTTATCGTTTTCGTATTAATGCGACTGGGTGTTTAGTCGAAGGGCATGATGGTATTCAAATTACCGCGCGAACGATTCCAAGTGATCCGCCCAAGATGGAAACGATGAATTTACCGCAAGATATTTTAGATGCGATTGCGCCTGAGCAAGGGATTGTCTATGTAACAGGTGCCACGGGTTCTGGAAAAAGTACGCTGCTTGCCTCGATTATTCGGTCGATTGCTGAAAATGCGGAGAGTAATCGTAAAATTTTAACGTATGAATCGCCTATTGAATTTGTATATGATTCAGTTGAAAAAATTTCAAGTATTGTCAGTCAATCTGAAATACCACGACATTTACCTAGTTTTGCAGCGGGTGTGCGTAATGCGCTGCGACGTAAACCAAGATTAATTTTAGTCGGCGAAGCACGCGATATGGAAACGATCAGTGCTGCGATGGAAGCGGCTATGACAGGTCATCCGGTGTATACCACTTTGCACAGTAATAGTGTCGCAGAAACGGTGCGGCGATTGGTGACCAGTTATCCCGCTGAAGAACGGGCGGGACGTACGATTGATTTGATTGAAACAATGCGGCTGATCATTTCTCAGCGTTTATTGCCAACGGTTGATGGCAAACGAGTGGCGGTGCGTGAGTATTTAGTATTTGATGAGAAAATTCGCGATATTTTGCTTGAAACTGATCCTAATAATATTACAGCGACAGTGCGTAAAATGGTACGTGAACAAGGCAGAACGCTTGCGATGGATGTTAAAGAAAAATTTGATGCAGGTTTAATTACCGAAAGATTATACCGAGTGATTGCAGAGCAGGCGAAACGAGAAGATAAAGATTTGGGGATTAGTTAAAAACATGAATAAGTATCGCTTCTCCCCTGGTAGGGAGAAGCTGGCACAAAGTGCCTGATGAGGGGTGTTTTTAGCTGCAAAACGTGTTAAAAACACCCCTCACCCGCCGCCACAAGGGGAGAAGTGACAAAGCATTTATTAAGGTCTGCGTCTCATTAATTGCATGATAAGCGCAACCAAAAATAATATCAGAAAAATAAAGAAAATCACTTTAGCAATTTGCGCTGATGCGACCGCAATCCCGGTAAATCCAAGCAATCCTGCAATAATTGCAACCACTAAAAAAGTTAATACCCAAGTTAACATAGCTTTTACTCCTGTATATTATCGTAAGAACACTAGTTACCTTCTTTTCCTTTCTTTCCTTCACCTTCTGGCTCTGCTTTAACTGATGCCTTAGATTTTGCTTGTTTACTCTCCTCTCTTTTATCCCCCGCTTTTTGAGTTGCAGCAGCACCTTTAACAGCAGCACCTCCGGCACTCTTTCCACCCCGAGCCATGCCGCCAGCCGCTGCTTCTGCGCCACTTTTGGCACCGCTTAAGGCTTCTGATTCACCGTATTGGGTGCCATGTCCACCAATATAGCTAATTGCACGTTCTGGGATCACATGAATTAATGAAAAGACTTTGCTAACAACGGTTACAATAGACGAGGTATAAATACCCATAAAGATAATCTGTTCTAGTAAACCATTCGAATTGAGAATATCAATTGAGATCAAGGCTAAACCAATATTAAAAATACGAATGACTTGAGAAGATAAAATC
Source organism: Gammaproteobacteria bacterium (assembly GCA_013287765.1). GTDB lineage: Bacteria > Pseudomonadota > Gammaproteobacteria > DSM-16500 > DSM-16500 > JABDDD01. Next base: position 43,647 of record JABDDD010000009.1, read on the forward strand.
ATAGCAGCGACTAAGCCAAAGACAAGTAAACTGGGGCGTAGGCATAAATTAAATAATATCATCACCGAAGGTTCTGCTCGCCCAAAAATTTCATGTTGTCCGCCTGGACTTAAGATACCAAGTGCAATAAGCGGCGCTGCAACCATCGCTTCAATCGTCCCAATGAACCACCCAATCACTGCAAATGTATACAAAAAGAAAGGCACTAAAGGCATATAAATACCTAATAAAGCACCTATCGTAAATAAAGAAGACAATAACATAATAAGAAAAGGCGTAAAGAAAGTAAGCAAACCTTTGAGCGCCTCTCCCCAAGGATTTTCTGAGATGCCATTCCCTAATACAAAAGGACTAATTGTGCCTGCTGCAAGCAATGTGGCAATAATCACAGGAATAGACAGAAAAATTCCTTGTGCTGCTGCCATCATTTGGAATCCGCCAACGGAAATAGAAACCATAGGCTGAAGACTCGATTTACTAGACATATCGCTAATAAACTTAGAAATAATGCCCCCCGCTCTTCCTGTGACTGCATTACTTGCTACATTTGAAATAGACCCTAAACCACTTGCTGTCACAGTCTTTGCAATAGCATTCAATAAATAAGTCGTTGAACTCGCATTTGAGCGATAAACAATACTACCAAAAGTAGTTGATGACGCATTCACTGTGACTATTAAAGTCGATTGAGCAGCTTGCACAGAGCCTGTGCCTTGTTTCATTAAATAATAATAATAATTTCCCGCAGTTAACCAACCATTATTAGCCATCGTTGCATAAGCGCTTGACAGATCGCTAGCACTTAAAGTGGTAATATAAGTAGTAAAAGGACCTGTGATGCCTTCTTGAATAAATTCATTAGTCGCCGCATCAATAAAATCTTGATTGGGACCTAGGTAAGGCACCATTGAATAAGTAGAATATACGGATGCAGCACTTGAGCTCGTATTTGTTTTATCATAATTATTCGGCCCATTTGATTCAACATCCGCTGCAAATTGACTCCACGCAGTACACGTGCTGTGCGGATTAACGCAGCAAGGGGATAAATTTGCTCCTTGGCAATAATTTTGAATCCAATCCGGTATATCAGATGTTGTGCCATCAGCATTCAGAAATTTAGGTGACTGCGAAGTATTAGGAGGTTGATTTGGCGGTACAACAGGCGTTTCATAAAAATAAGCATATTGATAATCAGTTAAAACATATTGATTGGCAACAGCGGCTAATACGGGAACGATATTTTGTAATGATTGTTGTTGAGCTGTATCAGACAGACACGCTAAACTATTGGGACCCACACTTGTGTTATTGGCGTCATTGGGATCCGCTTGACAATCGGTAGAAGTTTTTGGATCAGTATATTCAAAATATCCGCAAGAAATACCACCAGTCGGATTAGGGCCAAAGTTATATTGAATGATCCCGCCTGACAAAGTGGTGACTTGGTATTTGCCATCGATAACATTATAAAGCTCTTGATCAGATTGCTGGCAAAAATCACTGCCTGAATAGCTAGAATTACCACAATACCAAGAAATAGTATAAGGATCAGAGCCTGCGGGTGGATTTTTAGCGCGGACACTGGCTTGACACACTAATCCTTGAAATAAAGAAGTCATTTGACTGTTGACCGATGAGGTATCGGGTGAAACGCTTGAAAAAGGTGATCCCGTCGTATTAATATAATTTAAAACCGCGGTCCATAAAGTATCTGCAGCACCTACGCCTTGTATCACAATCCACATGACCAGCACCTGGATCATAGAATAACCACTTGCAGCCGGAAAAACTGCCGCTGTGCCTATCACCATCCGGATGGGTACCCAGAGTTTCGCCCATTTTTTCCCTAAAAATTCGCCTTCATGCGCTGTTTGCATTAAGCCTACAACTGTCGCATACGTGAGAATAAAAGCGCCCACTGTTAAGGCAATTGTATTGAAAATTTTAAACATGACCCCAAAAATTAAATTAGCACTGCCTGTTTGAACAGGTAATACATCGCCGACATAACCAAATATTTGGGTTAAATAATAAATAGATTGATCATTGGACGCGATTTGAAAAAGATTTAACATAAGTTCTTATTCCCGTCCTTTTTTAAGAATTATTTAACAGTGCCTTGCCACCATTCTTTAAAAGTGCAGCCTAGTTTACGATGTTTAATTTGAAAATGCCAAAAATGAAAACGAAACGCTTGTGATAAAAATAACATAGCGGTTGCAAAACAAAGCAACATGCCTGAGAGTGTTTTATAGTGAATTAAGTAATAAAAACCTGCAAAAAAAGAAAATATACCAAGCCCCAAAAAAATGGCCGTATTGATTAAATATTGTCGATCCATTTTTATAAGATCGGCTTCTGACATGTTTTGCCGTTCCATGGCTTGATCAAATTCTTCGATGCGCTCTGGTTTAGGAATAGCAAACGATTCTTTTAGAGTATCACGAATGATTTTATTAGTAGTTTTTAGTTCTTTGGCGCCTATCCAGGCCAGTGGATTAATAAAAGTTTTAAATGAAATTTTAAAAACATCTTTGACTGCCATAAGAAAGACCACCTGTCGTCATTTGAATTACATTAGCATTCGTCGCATAAAAAAACAACCAGGTTGGTGAAATGAGTGAGTTCAGTTATACTGAAAAAATCTTTAAGAGACGGGTCTTAAATGCTATGCCAAATTTAGATTTGAGCGCCTCCCATGAATTTTGGAAAAATTATGATGATCCAATGATTTTTCGTGTGATTGCTTTCATGGAAACGGTTGAAGGATGGACTTTAGATGACCAAACAGAGATAGAAGAAGTGATGCGCGGGCTTGGCGATACGCTTGATTCATTGACCCGCTTTGAATTAGGCAAAGAAGAGCAGTTTGTTATTCTCTGTGCGCATATTAAAACGTCACGAATTTTACGTTTATTACAGGCAATTGATACGATTGATCCGGGTTCTGCCTCAAAAGTATTAATGTATGCCGAAGAAAATAATAATTCTGATAATTTATTAGCAGGACTTTTTTTACGTCGCAATGTTGTTTTTGAACGTCTTAGGCTCTTATCAAGGGTATTTTCACCCAGTCGATTTGAATTAATCTTAAAAGCATTGGAGCAAGAAAATGTCTAAATTGGGTTATTACATTGGGATTATTATTGTTGCAAGTGTTGCTATTCCTTTAGCGCTTGCGCAATCGTTTACTTTTAATGATGCACCGACCCTGCCAAAGAAAACTGTATCTAATCAACCTTATTCAGCTGATCCGCTGCCGGTTATGTCGCCTGATAACTTTAAAAGTGGTGTGCAGGAAGCCAATAAGCAAGTCCAAACCAATCTTGATCAACAAGTCACACAATCTTTAAAGCCGATGCCGGTGCCAGCCCCCAAAGCACCGCCACCACCTGCTAAAGAAGAAAGTACTGCGCCACAAAATACGCAAAATAAAATGCCGCAGAAACAATTATCGACGCCTCAGCCAGTGGCAGCTCCCGCTCCAACTATCCAGCAAGCACCGCCGCCAGTGAATTCGCAACCGCCTAATCAACAAACCATGGCGCCGTCACCAACGATGTCACAACCGCAACCTTATAATGGATTTGGTACGCCGTCGCAACCGTCGAATACGGGTAGTTCTAAGTTAAATATTCAATATTAAAAAATCACAGGAGATGATTATGATGAAAACTCGTATTAAAGCCTACCTTGCAGTAATCATCACCGCCTTTTTAGCCACTTTATTTTTTATAAAGCCTTTGATAGCAGATGATTTTACCAATATGTTTTCTTCAGGCTGTTCGCTTTGCGATACCAATCATTATTTATCGGAAGTGGCTTCTTATACTTATTCGACATTAGCAGCTGTTAATAATATTCCTGCGCTTTTGACCCCATTGACTAAATTAGCAGAGGCGATGTTAGTCTCAGATTCATCTGATGCGACGGCTACTTTTCAAGGAGATTTTACTTCTTATGCGAATGGATTATTAAATAATAATAAACAGCAGTTGAGTATTCAAACGACATTTCAGAATGATTTTTTTACGCAAAATGGCAAAAACCCTGCACCGACGACGACTAGTTTACCTTTTGCAAATGAACTGACTTATACGACTATGTTAAATAAACCTTTTTTTAAAGATACTGAAAAAGATGCGAATGGTAATGATGTGGATTCAGCTTTAAAATATGTTGAAAATGCTTCTGGGCAAGCCATCCCGCATATTGCGCCAGGGACAAATTGGAAAGGCAGTCAAACGAATCAAGATAAATATAAACAATTTTATCAAACAATTTCAGCGATTCAAACATTTAATACTTATGTGATGAGTGAGATGTATGTGAATGCTAAAAATAATTTTAATTTAAGTAATTTGCAAATTAAATTAATGCAAGATGCGAGTGATTCAGATAATTGGTTCAAGCAAGTGGCTAGCGAAGAAATAGGCATTGTTTTTCGGCAACTTTTATTATTTACCTCGCAGATTTATGTAGTTTTAATTAACTTATTGCAGACGAATAACAATATGGTTCAAGCCCAAGCAATGACGAATGCATTACTAATAGTAGGTAATCAGTTTACCGAACAAAGTCTAGCATCTAATGCGCAAGGGATGACGTATGGTAGTAGTTAATTAAATGTAGGGTGGATTAGACGCGTTTTTTGCGTCGTAATCCACCAAAAATTAAAACAAAAAGCATTACTCTGTTTGAACAAAGCTTGCAATCAGCCATTTTGTCCCAGCACTTTCAAATCGAACTTGAATTCTGGCTTGTTCTCCACGTCCTTCATATTGCAACACAATCCCTTCACCAAATGTTTGATGTTGCACTCGTTTACCAATCATCGAATGCTCAGTTTTGGTAAATGCAGGTTGTGGTGACGAAGATGCACGCGAAACAGTCGTTTTCATTCGCGCTTCTTCGATAAAACGCTTGGGAATTTCTCTTAAAAATCGTGAAGGACGATTACGCGTTTCTTTGCCATGCAAACGGCGTACCTCAGCATAGGTTAAATATAATTTTTGCATCGCACGTGTCATGCCCACATAACATAAACGACGCTCTTCTTCTAAACGCTGAGGGTCTTCTATTGACATATAGTGCGGGAAAAGTCCTTCTTCTAGGCCTGATAAAAATACCACAGGGAATTCTAAACCTTTCGCTGTGTGTAATGTCATCAATTGCACGCAATCAGTAGTTTTTGTTTGGCTTTCGCCTGATTCTAAAACAGCAGATGCTAAAAATGCCGCAAGCGGTGTCATTTCTTCAAAAGAAGTTTCTAATTCAAATTGACGAGCAGCATTGACTAATTCATGTAAATTCTCCAGCCGGGAAATGCCTTTTTCCCCTTTTTCTTTACCATATAAATCCAGCAATCCACTGCTTTCAATCACTAGCTCTACTTGCTCATAGAGTAGACAAGCTTGAGTCTTGATAGTTAAATCCATCATTAATCGCACAAAACCCTGTAAAGCATGACTTGCGCGAGGAGGTAATAAATTTTGTTCAATATGTGCGTTAGCAGAGGTCCATAAAGATATATTCTGATGCATAGCATAATCACGCAGGCTTTCAAGTGTTTTATCACCTAAACCCCGTGTGGGTGTATTAATAATACGTAAAAAAGCCGCATCATCATTAGGATGACTGATTAATCTTAAATAAGCTAACGCGTCTTTCACTTCTTGGCGATCAAAATAACGCAAGCCGCCATAAATACAATACGGTAAATTAAACTGAATCAGCGCTTCTTCAAAAAGACGAGATTGTGCATTAGATCGATATAAAATCGCCATTTCTTGCAGATTGCGGCCTTTTTGCTGTTCTTCTCGAATGCGACTTACTAAAAAACGTGCTTCATCTAAATCATTAAAGCCAGCATAAACAGTAATAGGATCGCCTTCTGCACCTTCTGTCCATAAATTTTTACCTAAACGTCCTTCATTATGTCCAATTAATTCATTAGCAGCTTTAAGAATAATGCCGGTTGAACGATAATTTTGCTCCAAACGAACGGTAGATGCCACAGAGAAATCACGACAAAAACGCGCAATATTTTCCACTTGCGCCCCACGCCATCCATAAATAGATTGATCATCATCCCCGACAATCATTACATGATTATGGGAGCCCGCTAATAATTGTACCAGGGCGTATTGAACAGCATTGGTATCTTGAAATTCATCAACTAAAATATAACGAAACCGTTCGCGATAGTCTTCTAATAGATCAGGATGACTCATCAAAAGACGTTTTACTTTTAATAATAAATCACCAAAATCAATTAAACCTGAACGAACACAAGCTTCTTCATACGCACGATAAATTTTCTTTAAAGTTATTTTATCCCCATCATTGGCGACTTCATCAGACGAAAGCCCATCGTTTTTAGTGGCGTTAATAAAGTAACTGGCAACCTTGGCTGGCCATCGTGTTTCATCTAAACCTAAATGTTGAATCGTGCGGCGAATCAAACGCAATTGATCATCGCTATCCATTATTTGGAAGGCTTGTGGTAAATTGGCTTTTTGCCAATGCAAGCGTAATAAGCGATGCGCTATGCCATGAAAAGTCCCGATCCACATGTTGTGAGCCGCCTCACCAACTAAAGAGGCAATACGATGACGCATCTCTGCGGCTGCTTTATTAGTAAACGTGACGGCAAGAATTTGATGCGCGCGTAAGCCCTCTTCTTGGATCAACCACGCAATGCGATGGGCAAGCACACGCGTTTTACCACTGCCCGCACCTGCCAATATTAATTGATGGCCTAAAGAGGCGCTCACCGCTTCTGCTTGAGCATTGTTTAAAGAATCGAGTAGAATAGATTTTTTCATAAGCGCCTATAATATAGAAAAACACTATGAAGACCAAACCAAATTATCAAAAAGCTACTTTTTTATTAAGCGTTGCTGATTGCAAGCAACTTCCGACGGATCAAGGCATTGAAGTCGCTTTTATGGGACGCTCAAACGCAGGAAAATCAAGTGTTTTGAATCGATTAACTCAAAATAAACAATTAGCACGCGTCAGCAAAACCCCAGGGCGCACGCAGCTTATTAACTTATTTGGTCTAGACGAAGAAAGACGTTTAGTCGACTTGCCAGGTTATGGCTATGCCAAAGTGCCTCTCAATGTGAAAGAACATTGGGGTGAGTTATTAGATAACTATTTACAAATACGAACGGCGCTACGAGGTGTTATTTTAGTGATGGATTGCCGTCATCCTTTTAAAAAAATTGACCAAGCGATTTTAGAATGGGGGTCAGATTGCAAACTTCCTTTGCATATTTTATTAAATAAAACAGATAAACTAAATACTAGTGATTTAAACCGTTTATTACATTCTATGCGAAAGAATCTCGATGGCTATCAAAATCCAGTGACTTTCCAATTCTTTTCTGCCTTAAAAAATACTGGAATCAATGAACTAAAACAAAAACTGGATGAATGGTTTTGCCAAGAAATTTAACTTTTTGTGTTATTTTTTTACATTTTTTATCAAATAAATTGAAAAAAGTAACTCTCTTGAGGTATCCTAATAGATTAGTTTGTTTTATTAATTAGTTACCGAAAGATAAAGAGGACATAAATTATGAATCAGCATTCAGCACCGTTATCAGCTGACTCACCGCTTATTCCTGCTAATCAATCATTACCTGAAATTACAATTAAGGCACTGATATTAGGTGTTATTTTAACAGTTGTGTTATCAGCTGCTAATGCTTATCTTGGACTAAAAGTGGGTCAAACTATTTCAGCTTCCATTCCTGCTGCGATTATTTCAATGAGCATTTTAAGATTTTTTAAATCTTCCAATGTGTTAGAAAATACTATGGTGCAAACTATGGCCTCTGTGGGAGAAGCCTTGATCGGAGGTGTGACTTTTATTTTGCCTGCGCTTATTATTTTACATGCTTGGGATTCATTTCATTATTGGCAAACTGTAGTGATTAGCTTGTTAGGTGGGATTTTAGGTGTTTTATTTACGATTCCTTTGCGACGTGCGTTATTGATTGACAATACGTTACGCTATCCAGAAGGAGTGGCTATCAGTAATGTATTTAAAGCCAGTGTCAATAAAGAAAAAGCAGATATGCGATTTTTAACCTTAGGTGGGGCTGCAGGTGCTGTGATTTCGCTGTGCCAAACGGGATTTCAATTTTTAACAGATAATGTTCAGCTATGGTTTAAAACACAAACCACTGTATTTGGTTTTGGTCTTGGGTTATCACCTGCTCTGATTGGTGCAGGCTATATTATAGGTATTAATATTGCATTGTGCATGTTAATTGGCGTAGTCGTGGGTTGGGTCATTGGCGTACCGGTATTAACTTTTTATTATGGGTTTGTCAGTACTGATACGGCGCATGATATTGCGATGACTATGTGGCAGCAGTATATTCGTTATTTAGGTGTGGGTTCGATGTTAGTTGCGGGGCTTTGGACACTTATTAAATTAATTAAACCAATTGCCCAGAGTTTAGTCGCGTCTTTTAAAGCGCTTCGTCAAACTAACCTGAATAAATCTGTTGATATTCGCACGGAACGAGATGTGCCTATTCACTACGTGATGTGGGGTGTTATTTTACTGTTAATTCCTTTAGCTTTATTGATTTATCTTTCTGTTATTCCTGCGCATTCTGGGTTAACAGATTCTTTTAGGCTATTACTTGCAGGGTTCAGCGGCATTTATGTTTTAATTGCGGGATTTATTTTTTGTTCGATTGCGGCTTATTTTGCAGGATTAATTGGTTCAACCAACACACCTGTTTCTGCTTTAATGATAGGTGCTCTATTGAGTCTTTGCTTATTGTTATTACTTATTTTTCGATTCAATGGTGGTGTTCATGGGCATGAGGTTATCGCGACTATTTTAGGTATTGGCACAACTGTGATCATGGGGGCAGGGATTGCCATTGCAAATGACACGATGCAAGATTTAAAAGTAGGGCAATTAGTGGGAGCCACGCCATGGAAACAACAAGTGATGTTAATTGCAGGTGTCGTCGTTGCAGCCTTAGTCATCCCGCCCGTTTTAAACTTATTATATAACGCTTATGGGATTGGTGGTGTTTTTCCAAGACCTGGAATGGATAAGGCGCAAATGCTTGCAGCGCCTCAAGCGGGATTAATGGCAGCTGTTGCTCAAGGCGTCTATGCGCATAATCTTAAATGGGCGACCATAGGCATTGGTGCCATTGTGACTGTTTTATTAATTTTTCTTGAAAAACCCTTACTTAATCGCGGCATTCGTCTTTCTGTTTTGTCAGTGGGTGTTGGGATTTATTTGCCATTGGATGCGACGATCCCGCTTATTATTGGCGGTATTTTAAGTTATTTCGTCGATCGTGCTTTGCATAAAAAAAATAGGGATCCTAAAAAAACCATTACGGCTCAACATAGTGGTTTAATTCTTTGTTGCGGCATAGTAGCGGGGGCATCCGTCATGAGTGTTATTTTAGCGATTCCTTTTGCAATCAAACAAAGTTCAGATGCCTTAAGTTTAATGCCAGCAAGTTTGCTTTATGTTGCGCAAATATTAGGAGTGATTGTGACTGTTTTACTCTGCGGATGGGTTTATCGTTTGACGGTGCGTGAAGTTAATTAAA